>NZ_JAMPSW010000028.1:0-40437 GCF_028484855.1 Providencia sp. PROV033
GATTTTTTAATATCAAGAAGACCTTCTTTGCGTAATAGCTCAATAAGAGCAACACGATCATCCGCTTTGAGTGTACGCGGAGTTGCCGCAATAGAGGCGGCATACTGGTCGATACGAGCACGAATGGCCTCACTACCATTTGGCTCTAAATGTTCTTTTACTGGGCTACATCCGACTTCGGTAAACTGTGAAAGCATGCTTTGCATATTTCGAAATTGCGTCATATCTAAATTGAGGCACAGTGCCGCAACGTATTGACCTGTTTCATCTTTGATACCAATGGAGGTGCTTTTAGCAGGGCGTCCATCCGGAAATTGGTTCGCATAATTAGTGATGATATTGGGAAAGTCAGCAGATTCAATACGTGCAAGCCCCAACTCGGTGGTTGCTTCTCCTTCTTTACGTCCAGAAAGGTTGTTATGAATGGAGATAATCGAATGCTCAGGGTTTTTGAGATCATGCACGACGACCTCACAAAAAGGGGCAAAGGTCTCACTCAATCCTTGTGCAATGGCCTCAATTTGAGCCAATAAACTGTTTTCTTTTGGTTTTGCCACGACTATACCCCTTCGTCTATTTTGGATATCTCTTTAAATTCTAAACTATTTTTTTCAATTCTAATAGAGAAGGGGCATAAATTACTTAAGCTAACATTAATTCTGCGAAGCGCTTAATGTCCACATTTCCACCACTGATAATAATCCCAACGCGTTGACCTCGCAGCTGTTCTTTTATGTTTAAAGTGGCAGCGAAAGAGAGACAACCGGTTGGCTCCACAATGATTTTCATACGTTCAGCATAGAATTTCATGCGGTCGACTAACTGTGCATCGGTAACGGTTAAAATATCATCAACGTTTTGCTTGATCAGTTCGAATGTATAATGACCGATATGCTGGGTTTGTGCACCATCAGCGATCGTTTTTGGGGTTGCAATATGGACGATTTTTCCGCTACGGAAAGATTGTTGGGCATCATTTCCAGCCTCCGGTTCAACACCATACACTTTACAATTTGGTGATAAAGCTCGGGCGGCAAGGGCACAACCAGAGAGCAGTCCACCGCCGCCTAAGCAGACAAATAGGGCATCGAGTTCACCCACTTCCTCAAAGAGTTCTTTGGCTGCTGTACCTTGTCCCGCAATAATATCAACATGATCATAAGGGGGGATGATAGTTAACCCGTTTTGTTCAGCCAGTTCACGACAAAGTTGTTCTCTATCTTGAGTATAACGATCGAATCTGATGACTTTTGCACCGTATCCTTGCGTGGCAGCGACTTTAACTTCAGGGGAATCAATAGGCATTAAAATCGTTGCTGGAATATTTAATATTTGGGCCGCCAGCGCGATACCTTGTGCATGGTTTCCAGATGAAAAGGCAATAACGCCTGCTTTTTTTTGTTCTGGGGATAGCTGTGACAGTGCATTAAGCGCTCCTCGAAACTTAAAGGCACCCATGCGTTGGAAATTTTCACATTTAAAAAAGAATTCTGCACCAAACTCATTATTGACGGTAGTGGATGTCATTACTGGCGTTTTGTGGGCAAAACCTGCAATACGTTGTGCAGCGGCTTCGACATCTTGGTAGGTCGGTAACGTTAATTCAGACATGATATACCCCATTGTTTAATAGCTTATTCTTGATAATTTTTTAGAACATGGTGTTGAATACTTCAATTTGCTGCGATTGCCGTGGCTTCAATTTCGATTCCTGCACCAAAATGAAGTTCGGAAACACCTGCAACTGCACGAGCAGGCCGACATTCTCCAATCCAATTAGCATAAATTTGATTAAAAATCTGCCAATTGTCCATATCAGCAATGTAAACACGCACTTGCACCAGTTGTTGTCGAGCAACGCCACTCGCAGATAAACAGGCATCTAAATTAGCTAAAACTTGTTCAGCTTGTTGAGAAAATGGAGTATCTGCGTACACATTTCCTTGGTTATCTGTCGGTAATTGCCCTGACACGAAGACAAAACCATTTCCGCCAAGCCCTAACGGGACGCCGTAATCGTTTTAAACGTTCTTTGATCCCCAATAGCCGCAATTTTGATTGGCGAGCGACAATTGCGGCGAATTTAAAGAATTACGACCAACAAAATCAACGATTGGTGATAAAAACACCGAATTTTAACGCCCGCCAGCAACAACATTTACCGTGGGATGTGATTTTGTGTGTTGACCAAAGTGGTTCAATGGCAAGCTCAATTATGTATGCGGCGGTGTGTGCCAGTATTTTAGCGGCATTACCAACTGTTCGAGTTTCCTTGATTGTCTTTGACACTCAAGTGGTTGATTTGAGCCATTTGGCGCATGATCCAGTTGAGGTATTAATGACTGTGCAGTTAGGGGGAGGAACGGATATTGCCAAAGCGATGCACTATTGTGAAAGTTTGATCCGCAACCCAAAACGTACGGTTATTTCGTTGATCAGTGATTTCGAAGAAGGTGGTGCGCTGAACCATCTACTCAATTGCACGGAGCGTTTGCATAGCCAGCAGGTCAAATTGTTGGGATTGGCAGCGTTAGATGATGACGCATTGGCGGTATTTGCGAATGTCGGATTATTGCGCCGTGCCCGCAAAGATCTGGAAAATGACAAAGTCACACCCATTTGTTTAGCGGATGGAACTTTTACCAGTGATGGGCAGCAAGTCACATTAGATCCTCAAGATGTGCAAAAAGCCCATTGCGATTGTTCAGCGGCGGGGTGCTGTAAGCATATCCTTGCAGCCGTGCTTTGGGTTCAATCATACGAGAGTGAGCAATCAACTGATTCTACAGAGAATAACATCAACTCTATTGACATCGAGCCTCTCTTACCAGAGCTATTAGCGTTAGATCCTATTGTATTGATAAAGCAAAACAGTAAGGCAGATTGTCGATTAGCAGTGAAGATCTTGCAGGATTGGCAAGATCACACGGTGATCGTCGACGACCAATCTAATCAGTTGAAAATAACATTACCTCAATATGAAGAGCCGATTATTTATATTCGTGGTAATGGCTTTCAGGGAATGCTTTCTTCATTACCTGAGAAACAACAAAAAGCACTGCATTTGGCTGCAATTGCCAAGGTATTTGTACAGCAGAATCAACGCTGGATTTGGCCAGATGATTTAATGCCGAGCCATGAAGCGACACTAACATTAAGTGATGATGAGCATACAGTGATCGCCACGATTCAACATTTCATTCAGGAGATGCTGCGCCAAGGTCTTTCCCATATTAGCCAGAGTAGTGCGGCACAATTACATTTACTCAATATGTCGGCACGTGCAGAAGGTTTACCTCGCTTAGCGAATTATTTAAAGCGTTTAAGCTATCAAGTGAGATTATTGGCACTGCGTCATTTCACGATGGATGAAGGGCAAGTATTGAGATTTATCGCGCAAATTCGCAGTTATCTCTATCAATTAACCCATGCAAATGATGAGCAAATGCCTAGGTTACGCGCCTTTGGCCGCCGTCAATATGATACTAAAACCGACATACTCACGTTAATACCTATCAATGCCGAATGGTGGCAGACCCAAAGCGGGGCAATTGGGGGAACGTTTAGTTTTTGGGATAGCCAAGAGAAAAAAGTCGTTCAATGTAGTCAGGCACGTGCAAATACCCTTGACTCAAGCTTTACCCGCCAGAGTGTTTGGCAGACTTTAGCCATTTGGAAACAAACGGCAGATAACCTAATGCGCAGTAGTTTTGCGTTGCATAATCCGCGTTTGTCCGATGAAGGCAAGCTTGCGGCTAATGGGGATAGCTATGCGGTGAATAAAGAGCCGCGTATGACAGATGATGCTTATCTATCACTAAAAAATACGCTGGGCTTTGATGATTGGAAAGCGGCAGCAACCTTTTTGAGTGAACGGGAGGAGGATGCTCAATTTGAGCCTGTCGTGTTGCATATTGAAAGCTATGAACCCTTGCACTGGAATGAGATTGAACAATGTGTGATTTGGGAAGTGAAGGATACAAATCAAAATCGGGCATTTTTACGGTTAAACTGGCAAGGTATTGAAAATAATAAAATTGATGAATTACGTTTTATCACACAAAAAAATTGGGATATCCGTGCAATTACCGTACAAATCGATATTTATCAGCAGCAATTACACCTGATACCCAAGACACTTTGGTTAAAAAGAGAGTTAGGCATTGAGCTGTTTTACCTCGATTTTGAATCAGTCCCGCGCCAAAAACAGTCATCTAAATTTATGACTGCTATTCGCAAGTATATGGCGAAAAAACAGCAAGATAATGCGGTATTTGTGCCAAAACCTCTGTTGGCGCAGCAAATTACTCGCCCCATTTTTTCTATTCTTGAAGCACAAAGTTGTACTGGGCGTACACAATTATCTGTCAGCCAACGTGAAGAGTTAAGCTTTGTGGCTAATACATTGCAGGATTTAGGTATGTTGTGGTTTGCAAAACAGCTGATGCACTACCTAAAGCAGGAGAATCAGACGGCGGAGAATCTCCTGCGACTGGTTTATCTTTGTGATCAATTTGAACGTTCACAAATGCTTATGCCGTTTGAATTTAATCATTAATGGGTAGGTGGGGAAAGGGAATTCCCCACCTACCCATAGACTATGTTTCTAGGGCATTTAAAAAGGTGCGTAATAATTGATTCAATGCCTGCTGCTCGTCATGAGAAAGTGATGCAACCAAACGAGATTGGTTTTCGGTATGTGCAGTCACGACACGGTTTATCAACTCGAGTCCTTCCTCCGTTAAGCTCACTAAAAAGCCTCTCCCATCATCAGGATTAACATGACGAACAACATACCCCGCTTTTTCGAGCTGATCGATGCGATTAGTCATGGTGCCAGATGTGACCATTAATGTTGCCAGCATGTCACTGGGCGTTAAGGTGTAAGGGGCGCCTGCTCGACGCAGGGTAGCAAGTACGTCAAAACTTGATCGATTTAGACCAAATTGCGTAAACACCTTTTCCATTTCACGGGTGAGGTGGTGGGCGACGTTACCTAAGCGACCAATCAGCCCCATGGCGCTGATATCAAGGTCTGGGCGTTCTCGTTCCCATTGTTGAGTGATTTTATCTATTCTATCCATCGGTAAATCATACAATAAACTATCTTGACGTCAAACTAATTTGAATTTATCTTGACCTCAAGATAAATCAATTAGAGTGTAAACATGAATAGATATTGAATTCTATTTTTAACTGCGCTGGCGCCAATTGTATGGGGAAGTACCTACTTAGTGACCACTGAAATGCTGCCTGCGGGTATGCCTCTGACATTAGCCATGCTCCGTGCTTTACCCGCAGGATTGTTACTTTTACTATTTTTACGCAAATTGCCTCAGGGGATTTGGTGGGGACGAGTACTTATTCTTGGCATTTTAAATTTTTCGCTATTTTGGTGGCTGTTGTTTATCTCCGCATACCGTTTACCCGGTGGCGTAGCGGCAACGGTGGGTGCGATACAACCGTTGATTGTCTTGTTTCTGAGTCGATGGTTATTAAATAGTCCATTATCTCGCCTTTCTATTTTTGCGGCGTTGAGTGGTATTTTTGGTGTAGCAATTTTATTACTGACGCCAAGTGCCGCATTAGATGCTACGGGAATTATTGCAGGGCTTGGTGGTGCACTTTCGATGGCGGCGGGAA
This sequence comes from Providencia sp. PROV033, assembly GCF_028484855.1. NCBI lineage: Bacteria > Pseudomonadati > Pseudomonadota > Gammaproteobacteria > Enterobacterales > Morganellaceae > Providencia > Providencia sp. PROV033. Next base: position 5,644 of record NZ_JAMPSW010000028.1, read on the forward strand.
CGGTATTAAGTCGTCACTGGCAGCCACCCGTTTCGGCATTAACTTTTACCTCGTGGCAATTAACTGCCGGAGGGGTAGTTTTACTGCCATTCGCATTGCTTCTTGAGCCTGCATTGCCATCGTTGAGTATTTTAAATATTGTCGGGTTGAGCTATTTAACGTTGATTGGTGGCGCACTGACGTATGCATTATGGTTCAGAGGACTCGCCATTTTAGGTCCGAGTTCTGTGGCATCATTGGGCTTTTTAAGCCCGATGAGCGCAGTGATTCTAGGGTGGTTATGGCTTGATCAACAGTTGAGTCCATTGCAGTTACTGGGAATGTTAGTGATTTTACTCAGTGTATGGGGGAGCCAAAGAGTGGAGCGAAAATTAGCCTTGAAAAGGCGACAGCAAGAGGTTTAAATAGAAAAGCGCCGAATAGGCGCTCATTTCCGATACGTGGTGATTATGCTATTTCCAGATGAAGACAATACGATCGACATTGCCTCAGATGCTTACCTTCTTAAAGGTTTTCTGCTTGGGCAAGGGGAACAAATACTCGCTGAATTATCGGCGGTGATATCCCAAGCACCTCTACGTCATATGGAAACACCCAGTGGCTATGCCATGTCAGTCGCGATGACCAATTGTGGAGATTGGGGCTGGGTGACTGATCATCATGGTTACCGTTATTCTTCGATTGACCCGAACACTCAACAAGCATGGCCGCTAATGCCTGCATTATTTAAACAATTATCGATAAATGCCGCTGAAAAAGCAGGTTTCGTTGGTTTTGCCCCCGATGCCTGCTTAATAAATCGTTATGGTGTAGGTGCGAAAATGTCGTTGCATCAAGATAAAGATGAAGCCGATTTTTCTCAACCCATTGTCTCTTTTTCATTAGGGTTACCGGCGATATTTGATTTTGGCGGCTCAACGAGAGAGCATCCTCGTAAATCCATTGAATTGGAACATGGCGATGTATTCGTTTGGGGGGGACGTTCACGACTGAATTACCATGGTGTACGCCACATTAAATCAGGGGTTCATCCGCAATTCGGCGCGTATCGATTTAACCTCACATTTCGTCGTTCACAATCAGCAAAGTAATGCGATATCGATCCCCGATAAAATATCATTGAATATTGAATAATATACGCATATAACTGTTGGCTTGTTTTTAACACAACACGAGTTAACGGTAGGTTGCCAATGTACAGTTTTATTAACGATTATAATGAAATAGCGCACCCAGCAGTGATGGAAGAACTCAATAGTTTAGTGGGTAAGCGTTTTGAAGGGTATGGTACCGACACGTTATGCGCCAGTGTGGCTGAGCAAGTAAAACAGCGTATTGGTCGTCCAGATGCAGATATTCATTTCTTTAATGGTGGAACGATCACCAATTTAACGGCTATCTCCCATGTATTAAGACCGCATCAGGCTGCTATTGCTGTGGATTCGGGGCATATTGCCGTACATGAAACGGGTGCGATTGAAGCAACAGGACATAAAGTATTCACGGTACCTTCAGCGTCCGGTAAGTTGACACCCGCATTGATTAAACAAGTATTAGCGCACCACACTGATGAGCATTGTGTACAGCCAAAACTGGTATATATCAGTAACTCGACAGAGATTGGAACGGTTTATCGCAAAGACGAACTGATTGCACTGCGCCAGATTTGTGATGAACAGGGTTTATGGCTCTTTATGGATGGCGCGCGTTTGGCATCAGGATTAATGTCTCATGCAAGTGATGTCACCATTGAGGATCTGGCTCAGTTGACCGATATTTTTTATATTGGCGGCACTAAAATTGGCGCATTAACTGGCGAAATTTTAGTGATTCTAAACCCAAGCTTAAAATCTGATTTTCGCTTTAGCATCAAGCAAAAAGGTGGGTTACAGGCTAAAGGTTGGTTACTTGCAGCGCAATTTAACGCCCTGTTTAAAGATGATCTTTATTTTAAATTGGGTAAACATTTAAATGAGATGGCAATGCACTTAGCGGCATTCTTTACTCAGCAAGGTTTTGAATTCTTAGCGCCAGTTGAATCGAACCAAGTGTTTGTCGTGTTACCGGACGATTTAGCGAAAAAACTGCTCACTCACTATGTATTAAGTAGTATGCCAGCACCGGAAGCGGGTAAAACGTGTGTGCGTTTATGTACTTCGTGGTCAACAAGCGAGCAAGATGTTGAGGCGTTTATTCGCGTATTCAAATCACTGCGTTAATTAAGTTAGTGTAAGCCCTGTGATTAGGGCTTACTTTCCAGCTAACAGGTGTCGTTCATGCTATCATCCTCAGCTTTAACGCTAAGCAGTGAGTTCCTTCTCAATTTTCATCACATGCTATAGATGTGTGGCACAAATTTTTAGATAAATAGGTTATAAGTTAATGATGGTAATTTGGGTCGATGCGGATGCTTGTCCGAAAGTAATTAAAGAAGTGTTATATCGAGCAGCAGATAGAGAGAAAGTGCAAATTACGTTTGTGGCGAATCAGCGCTTGTCCGTTCCGCCTTCACCATTTTTAAAAACGTTACAAGTACCTGCGGGCTTTGATGTTGCGGATAATGAAATTGTTTTACGAGCGCAAGCGGGGGATTTAATTATTACCGCGGATATCCCATTGGCAGCAGAAGTGATGGAAAAAGGGGCTGTTGCGTTAAATCCACGAGGTGAACGTTACAGTGAGGCAACCATTCGTGAGCGTTTAACCATCCGAGATTTTATGGATACGATGCGAGCAAGTGGTGTGCAAACAGGGGGCCCCGCGAGTTTAAATCAGCGAGATCGTCAACAATTTGCTAATGAATTGGATAAGTGGTTACTGCAACGCAGAAAATCGTTGGCATAGTTGTTTTTGGGGAGCACATTTTTCGCTTAGGATGGATTTTCAATAACCTGACATAGATTGCACTACGGTGAGTTATCTGTGTCTATAATAAAAAAATCCTCCTCAAATGTGAGACACCATGATGGATCCACTGCACAGTATTGTGATTACGCTGTTTTTATTTGTTCTGACTTTTTTTAATCCCGGAGCTAACTTATTCACCGTCGTCCAAACGACGTTAAGTTCAGGTAAGAAAGCCGGATTAACATGCGGTTATGGTATTGTCTTAGGGGATGCGATTTATTCAGGATTAGGGTTATTTGGGCTGGTGGCTTTAATGACCCAATTTGAATCGTTATTTTCTCTGACTAAGATTTTAGGTGGTTTATACCTACTGTATTACGCGATCAGTGTTTTTCGAAATAAAACGCAACTGTCTCTTGCAACTGAAAATAAAACTGAAATTTTTCCGACAGGGGTTTATTTCCGTAGAGGATTAATTGTTGATCTATCTAACCCGCAAACCGTTTTATTTTTTATGAGTATTTTCTCTACGACGATTTCACCGTCAACACCGCTTTGGGCTAAACTTTTGATTTGGCTTGGAATTGTTTTAGCATCCCTTATTTGGCGTATTATATTATGCCAGACATTCTCATTATCCTCAGTTAGGCGTACTTATTCCCGTATTCATAAAGTTATTGGTAAAGGGGTTGGATTCATTTTAGGCGGATTAGCTTCTAAATTGATTTACCAAGGTATTACCGAGCTCACCTTTAAAAAATAGACTCATTGAAAGATCAAGCCTAAGAATAACAGCATGGTATTTGGTAGCCGTTCTAACATGGAACGCCGCACTATTATATTTTGCTTGTTTGGTGTTGGGGCAGGTGGATTCAAATGTCTCAATGCAGGGGAGCGCATCATAATGATCTGTTTTGGTATGTTAGTTCAGGGATATGTTGTGTATTAGGGGGATTATTTCTATTGGGAATCGGGTTTTGTTAATTGGCTATATCATCAATATTCCGTGACGGTGTCACGTTTTTCGATGATATAGCGGAAGTTTGGCTTAGTAAGGAAGTAATTTTGCCCCTTTCTGTAATGGGACTTCTTCCAATGTAATATGATAGGTATAATCATTATTCTGCGCTGAACTTCGGGTTAAATTGGCCACCGTAAAGTTTGCGAGTGGAGAATAAAGCCTCTCACTCTCATTATCATTAAAGCCAAGTCCATCAGAAACATAAATCTCGTTTCCACTGTTACCCATGACAGTAAATATGACTTTTACCTCATTATCGCGAGGCTTAGCAAAGCGTTCAGCGATATCGTATCTTGAAGAGGTGGAAAAAAACTGCCCTACTTGATAAACAGTTTTATTATCGTGATTTTTATCGGCATTAAAATGCTGTATTAATGTCTGGAGTCCTTGATTTGTCATTCCTTGCCCACGATACGTTTTCTCGGTTGTCATTGTTGGGGTATACCAGTTTTGTGTTGCAGTCTCGACCAGTGTTGTCAGTCTCTCGGCATAAGAGTTCAAGTCAGATTTGTAATGTTTATTGCCTTTGGTAAAAATATTATCGCCATGAACACGCTCATATTCTGCGATGACGTCACTACCTTTTAAGCTTGCTCTTTGAGTAGATGAACCATAAAGATATCGCGCTTGCGCATTAATCGCCTTACAGCCAGCATTACTTTGGTAAATCAATGCAAAATCGTTTTTTTCTTCAGTAATTTTTTTGGTTTCGGCTTCTTGTAATTGAATCTTTTTCAATTGATCATTAATTTGTGTGAGTTCTTTTTTAATTGAAGGAAGACTCTTCTTCTCAGAGCATATTGTCTGTGTTAATTCATTATTTTTTGTTTCATATTTAGATATTTTCTGATCGAGATAGTTACTAAATTCAGAGGCTGTAATATGGCTCTTTTTGCTATTCACCATTTCAGCCGCAATCTTTAACTCTGATTTATAACGGTTACCAAAAAAGAGTTTTTTTAAAAAGCTGTTACTTGGCTGCTCGCGAATTTGCTTATTTTTGATACGAATCATGCTATCACTGCCATACTGATCGGATATTTTTGTCAATTTAGAAAATACTCTCTGTTGTATATGTTTAATCTTTTGTTGTTGTTCACAAAACAGACTTTCATGGCTTTCAATTGTATTATTAATTACTTTAAGCTGGTTGGTGAGCGTTTGTTTTTTCTCACTAAGTGCTTGCTTAGAAAGGGTCTGTATGTATTGAGTTGATTGAGTATTAGTATTAATAGTAGACATTGTTTTCTTCCAGAGTTAATTATATGTGTTGATATATTCACAGCTAACATACCAAACGGTTATTAAGTAACTTGCAAAAAGCAATGTTATGCATGGAAAATCACCAATATCTAAAAAAATGGCGAAGGTTATTTATATGATGGAAGGGGACATTCCTCGTTGGCGGTCAGTTTGACCCATTCAGAGACTTCGTCATATGTCCCTTTGAATACCACTCGATCCAATTTTTTACTCAATTGATAACGATACATCGGGTCATAATATTCATGGAGAAGCGGGGTTAGCCACGAAAAATGGACATCAGTTTTTTCGGTTTGGCGCTGAGCGATTAAAGCCTCATCGAGTAATTTTGTTAGCTCAATGGCTCGTTGGGAGCCTAAGCGTTTACGTATCGCATACAATCCATGATGTAAATATTCACTGTAGGCAATCCAACCTTGTTCTTCACCGAATGCAGTCAAAAAATCATGGGTCATTCGGTCAAAGTATTCTTCTTTTAACCTTTCAATGCGCCGCTCAAAAGGATCTTCAACAACAGCGATGGTTGCGGTTTCCATTGCTCGACGTAGTGAATCAGGCAGGCTGTTAACACCAATCGCACGACCTTCATCTTCTACTATCCATCGGTTATGCTTGGGGGCTTTTTTTAACATAGAAACTGCTAGATGGTTCTCGAACGTGGCTTGTGAAAACTGGGTTTCTAATGTTCGACCAAAAGAGGAGCCGCGATGATGAGCAATCCCTTCGAGATCAATTCCATTATCGAAGCTTTGGACCAATAATGTTTTTCCATTCCCTGTACAGCCACCTATTAATAGTATTGGGCGCAGTGCTAATTCATCAATGGCATCAAGGGTGGTTTGGCGCAAATTTTTATACCCTCCATTGATGAGTGGGTAGTCTATACCGGCGTCTTTTAGCCATTGTTGGGCTATATGCGAACGCATTCCACCACGAGCACAACAAAGATAGCCCTCAGGGTGTTGTTGGCACACTGCTTTCCAAGCATTAATTCGGTTTTCTCGCACTTCTCCAGATACTAATTGATGACCTAACTCGACGGCTTTTTTTGAACCTTTTTGTTTATAGCACGTACCTACAGCAGCACGTTCCTCGTCATTCATTAACGGTAAATTGAGTGCAGATGGCATGGCACCTTGTTGAAACTCAATAGGAGCACGAACATCAATAATTGGGGTGTCAGAAGCGAGGATCTGGCGAATTTCAAGAGTGGATAGCGCTAATTCCATAATAAATAAAATGATTCATATCAATTCAGATTTCAATGAAGGCTACTATACTCCTAAATAGGCAGGATGGCACCTTATCTGGGACGAAAAGAGAATGGAGTGCTATATTGAAAGTCGTCTTTCAACTTTCGAAGGGGTAATGACATGAAAATACTAACGCTGCAAGAAATGACTGAAACTCAAAAAATGCGGGTGAGACAACGGTTAGCTCAAGAGCGTAAAAGTGTAGGGCGTGATTTAACCAATTCAGAAGAGAACAAAGTCAGAAAACAGATCATTACTGAAATATCAGCTGAAGTTGAAAAAGAAGTGAAAGCAAAAAGAACCCAAAAGAAAAAAGAACGTGTAAGTGAAAGTTCTGCGACATACAACTGGTCATCGAATAACCATACTCGAGGTCATCGCTAGCAAAATTTTAGTATTCCATCCCATATTCACTCGATGAGCACTTACTGGTAAGTGCTTTTTTTATGCCATAAAAAAAGCCAAGTTTTTTAAATATTACAGGCGTATACTGATTATTAGCATTCTTATAATTGCAATTTAAATAATATCAGTGGGGCTGTAATATGACTCTGAGCAAGACAGAAGAACATGAACCGTTTGGTACTTTACTTGGCTATGCCCCTGGTGGTGTTGCGATTTATTCATCAGATTACAGCTCTATTCCTGATCTCGAAAAGCAAGAAGATATCTCTTTTCGCAGCTATATCAATAATGAGTACATGGGCTATAAATGGCAATGTGTTGAGTTTGCCCGCCGCTTTCTTTACCTCAACTATGGCGTCGTATTCACGGATGTCGGGATGGCGTATGAAATTTTCGCATTACGCTTTTTACGCCATGTGGTAGACGATGGTATTTTGCCATTACGCGCCTATAAAAATGGCAGTCGCATGAAGCCTTCCGCGGGGAGTTTGTTGATTTGGGATGAGGGTGGCGAATTTCAACATACTGGGCATGTCGCTGTTATTACAAAAGTTTTTGACAACAAAGTGAGAGTTGTGGAGCAAAATGTTTTGCACCATAAACTACCTGTGGGGCAACAATGGACTCGCGAACTTCCGTTAACGTGTGATGACGGAATCTATACGTTATCTGACACATTCACAGATACCACAATCCTCGGTTGGATGGTACAGACGGATAATGACCAGTATGCCTATGAAGAGCCTGAGATTGATCCCCAATTAATGAAGTTGCATGCTGCTAGAGTAGATAGCCAAATTAATTTCAATCAGAATTGGTTAGATGAATCTAACCCTATCGAATTAGCGTATGTTAAGGCGAATCACGGTCATAAGATTAGTGCCGATCCACACGAGTATTTCACGATTTCAAGTACCGCTGAAAACCAATTGATGCAAGCGACAAACGAAGTTCACTTGATGTATTTACATGCAACTGAAAAAGTTTTGAAAGATGATCATCTTTTGAAATTATTTAATATTCCTGAAATCCTTTGGCCTCGTTTACGTTTGTCATGGCAAAATAGAAGGCATGACATGGTAACGGGGCGACTTGATTTTTGTATGGATCAGCGAGGACTGAAAGTGTATGAATACAATGCGGACTCAGCATCTTGTCATACAGAAACTGGATTAATCATTGATAAATGGTCAAAAATCAGTGGGATAAGCACAGGATGGAATCCCGGTGAGCGCTTGCAAGAATTGCTCACAGATACTTGGAAGCATACAACAGCAAAACCCTTTATTCATATCATGCAGGATAAAGACAATGAAGAGGACTATCACGCACTGTTTATGGCTCAATCGATCATTGCTGCAGGATTTGAATGCAAGATTATTCATGGTTTAGACGAATTAGTCTGGAATGAAACGGGTCAAGTTGTGGATGGTGATGGGCGAATACTTCAATGCGTATGGAAAACATGGGCATGGGAAACTGCGTTGGAACAATTACGCCAAGAAAGTGAGAACGATATTAAATTCTCGGGTTTGCCTATCCGAACAGGGCACCCTCACCATAATGATGTTCGATTGATTGATGTGTTGTTGCGCCCAGAAATTTGTGTTTTCGAACCGTTATGGACCGTGATCCCTGGTAATAAAGCTATTTTGCCTATTTTATGGTCTCTGTTTCCGCATCACCCATATTTATTAGATACCGACTTTGAAATTAACGATGAGTTACGTCAAACCGGTTATGCCGTGAAACCGATAGCGGGGCGTTGTGGTAACAATATTGGCTTGGTGGATCATCAAGATGAAGTTCTTGATGAAACGTGTGGTCAATTTGCCTATCAAGAGAACGTTTATCAACAACTGTGGTGTTTGCCTAAAGTTGCTGACCGTTATATTCAAGTGTGTACCTTCACAGTTGGCGGGCATTATGGTGGCGCATGTTTGCGTTCAGATCCTTCTTTGGTGATTAAGAAAGACAGCGATATTGAGCCTCTTTGGGTGCTTGAAGACGACGAGTATTTAAAGCAAGGTAAGTAAAAAAATGGCGCTATCTTTGATATTGAAGATAGCGCCACTTTCGACAGACGACTAATTAGAATTGGTACACTAAACCAAGACCTAATACGTTATCAGTGTTGATATCGTGATCACGCGTAAAATCATTTTTATTGAGTAAGTTAATTTTGTAATCAATCACGGCAGACATGTTGTTATTGAAATCATAAGCGGCACCAACAGCCAAATATTTAACTAAATATTTGCTACCTTTGAATTTGCTGAACACGCTTACCACCTAAGCAGTTTGAATTGAATTATGGTTTTGAGGAATGTTGAACAGTAAAAATAAAGGAAATATATGATTAATCGTGACCAAAAGATTATTATTACCGGCGGACCAGGTGCAGGTAAAAGTACGATCATTGAGAAGCTAAGCGCTAAAAAATACACGTGCTTACCGGAGTCTGGCAGAGCCATCATTCAGGATCAAGTTCGTATTGGTGGAAATGTACTGCCATGGCTTGATAGGCAAGCATTTGCTGAAATTTCTCATTCGCAGGTTGATGAACTAGTAGAATGGATAGAATAGGGCATCAATATTATGATTAGCTGGAATAAACTTGTTCCTGAACTTATCGTTAGTCACTTAGATAAGAGCCTTAATTTTTGGGTAGAGATGCTCGGATTTTCTGTTTTATATGCAAGAAAAAAGGAGCGTTTTTGCTATTTAGAACGCGATGGTGTTCAGTTTATGTTAGACAAGAAATAAAAGATAGAGGCAATCGATACAATATTGGTCATGAAATAAAAGTCAGCTTATACAAGGTTGACTATCAGGTGTTTGGACTTTTAGATCATGGAAGATAAAAGAAAGGGGTGCACCATAATATGTTCTCAGTCATCGATATTTAATCCCATTTATGTCATTTAACATAATATGCATTATGCGAACCTATGTTATTACACCAATTTAGTAATGTCACTTTTTAGCAATTTAGAAATGTCACTTTTTGCGGCATAAAGGAGTAAACCTTTTGCCGCGATAAGGACATTCAAAATGTTGGTGACTATGTCAGATAAAGAATTAAATCGGGTTAATGTTATTCAGGCGGTTTGTGAAAAACGATTACGCCGGCGTGATGCAGCATCTCAACTTAATTTGACTGAGCGGCAGGTGCAACGGCTTGTTAACCGGTATCGCGAATTAGGCATCGCGGGATTGGCACATGAGCAACGGGGAAAGCAAGGAAATAACTGCTTCCCTGACGCATTTAAACTACGTGTTATGGCGCTACTTCATCAAAATTACAGTGATTTTGGTCCGACGCTAGCAACCGAAAAATTACTTGAAAAACATAAAATTACTGTTTCTGTTGAGACTATCAGAAAATGGATGGTTGCTGATGGTCTTTGGGTTCCTTATGTTCGGCGAAAACCTCGCATTTACCAGCCCCGTAGTCGTCGTGATTGCCTTGGAGAACTGATCCAGCTAGACGGATCTCATCATGATTGGTTTGAAGGTCGAGCACCAAAATGTTGTTTACTGGTGTTTGTTGATGACGCCACTGGACGCTTAATGCACCTGCGTTTTGGCGAAACCGAATCCGCCTTTGATTACATGCTGGCAACACGAGAATACATTGAAAAACATGGTAAACCTCTTGCATTCTACAGTGATAAACAAGGTGTTTTTCGTGTAAATCACCCGAATGGCGCCACGACCGGTACAACTCAATTTGGTCGGGTTCTCCATGATATTGGTGTCGAACTGATTTGTGCTAACAGCCCACAGGCAAAAGGTCGCGTAGAGCGAGCTAACAAAACGCTCCAAGACCGTTTAATCAAAGAAATGCGACTGGAAGGCATCAACAGCATTGAAGAGGCTAATGCATGGTTAGAAAGCTTTGTGAGTGATTTTAACCAGCGTTTTGCTCGTGCTCCTCGATACCCTAAAAACCTGCATCGTCCAATAACTGAACATCGAGAGGAAATCGATGATATTTTCTCATGGCAAGAAACACGCAAGCTCACAAAATCCCTCACATTCCGTTATGACAAGATGATATATCTTGTTGAACCTACGGAAGAAAACTCACGACTCGCCGGTGAAAACATCCAAGTCTATGACTATCCTGATGGCACATTAGCATTCAAATATGGATACCGTTCACTACGTTATCAGGTGTTTGATAAGCTGGAGTGTATTGACCAAGGACAAATCGTTGATAATAAACGGCTTGGCACCGTACTTAAACTGGCTCAAGACAAGATGGATGACTTGGAACGCCAAGGTAAACGAGACAGAAGTCAAAAGATGCCAAAAAGACGAGCCCAAGCAAGGGTTCAGGAGCAACTCAGAGCCATCAATCCAGTCTTAGCTAATCCAGAGGAATTTAGAGCCAGCTTAAGGCGATAATCACCCTATTCTCCTAATGAAAAGTGACATTTCTATTTTGGGGAATTGGGTGACATTTTAAAATTGGAGTGACATATGTATGAAATAAAGAAATCCAGTGTTATGGCTGGTTAATCGTGTTGGTTCTTTTTCAGCTATAAACTCAGCTCGACCTTATAAATCTTTTGTTTTGAAGTGATTCCTACAAGCTACTGATGGCATCTGTTAGTTCCCATGCTTCAGATATTCCCTCAAAAGTTATTAACCGACGTTTGATGCCAAACAAAAATATGGCAGTGTATTACTTCTATAATGACAGGCTTATTTACTCATATAGATGTGGTCACATGGTTAACAAACTAAATCTTAACTGGCCTGAATTTTTAGAAAAATACTGGCAGAAAAAACCCGTTGTATTGAAAAATGCATTTCCTGATTTTGTCGACCCGATCACTCCGGATGAACTCGCTGGTTTGGCGATGGAACCGGAAGTTGACAGCCGCCTTGTCAGCTTTATTGACAATAAATGGGAAGCGAGTCACGGTCCGTTTGAGGACTACAGCGAACTAGGCGAAAAAGGATGGTCACTGCTAGTGCAAGCTGTTAACCATTGGCATATGCCGGCCGCTGAACTGGTCAAACCGTTTCGGGTACTACCTGAGTGGCGTCTAGATGACTTGATGATTTCTTATTCGGTGCCTGGCGGTGGTGTTGGACCGCACATTGATAATTATGATGTATTCATCATCCAAGGAATGGGACGTCGCCGCTGGCGCGTGGGTGACGCCCTTCCCATGCGTCAGTTCTGCGCACATCCGGCATTATTGCATGTCGAGCCATTTGAACCGATTATTGACGTGGAAATGGCTCCGGGAGATATTCTGTACATCCCGCCTGGATTTCCTCACGATGGTTTCACCTTTGAAGATACCATGAACTATTCTGTCGGCTTTCGCGGTCCGACCGGACGCGATCTGCTGAGCAGTTTTGCAGACTATGCGCTAGAACAGGATCTGGGTGGGATAAATTATGGCGACCCTGACCTGAAAGTGACCAAAAATGCGGGAACCATGGAGATTCATGAGGTGGAACGCCTACGAGCTATGATGATTGAAATGATCAGCAAGCCTGGTGATTTTGAACAATGGTTAGGTCGTTTTGCAACCACTCCACGCCATGAACTGGATATTGCGCCTGTTGAACCGGTGTATCAGCCGGAAGAAGTACTGAGCGCTCTAAATGCCGGTGAAAAACTGATACGACTGAGCGGGCTACGTGTTATGAGAATCGGAGATCATTTCTTCGTTAATTCAGAAGGTTGGAATACCACAGAAATACAGGCTGCCGACGCATTGTGCCAGTTTACAGAAGCCGGAATAAATGAACTCGGTGAAGCACTGGAGAACCCAATTTTTGTTGCGGAGTTAACAGAATTTATCAATCAGGGATATTGGTATTTCGACGAATAAGTGGTATCAGACTGACAAGATAGAACACCTGTTTGCGGGTGTTCTATCTCAAGTCACTCGGTTACCAAAAGTTGCTGCTACATCTTTCGTATAATTGAACCGAATGACATTTTAATATGCTGATAACCCTACTATCTCCCCCCTTTTTTAAGTAACCCATTGAAGTTAAAAATCATTTCAAAAAGGTCCGTTACGAATAACGGTTAGGATAATCACTGTACTTTAGGCTTATTCTGTTATCTCTGTGGATCAAAATCCAATATGATTTATAAAATATATTTATTTAAGTCATGGGGTATTCGCATGTTTGTCATACATAAATTCACTAAAGGGATTTTATTCGTTTCGGCATTAGCGTCATGGCAAGCATTTGCTGAATCTACGCCTGTCCTTCATCCTCTTAAATTAAATCAAGCTACTGTCTTTTTACGTGGTGCAGAGTTAACAAATAGTGCAACCGTAAATTTGCCACAAGGTGAAAGTCAGATCATTTTTACGCATGTTGCGGACCATATTGATCCAAAAAGCCTCTCAATTAGCTTAGATAATGATGATGTTTTAATTCGTTCTATTGATGTGCAAACCGTGGCGGTAAATCCGGTTTATTCGGGAGAAGCGGCAAACTTAAAAGCACAAATAGAGGCAATAACAACACAAATAGCGGAACTCAATATCAAGATAAAAGTAGGCGATGATCAACTTGCCTTACTAAAAGACCAACGTTTTTTTGGGGAAACGACGGCACTATCCCTCGAACAATCCGCCTCTAAGCTGGAATTTATCCGTAAACAGATGTCCACTATCTTGGGGGAAAACCTAGCATATCAACAACAGATTGAAGCATTGACAGAAAAACAAGGACTCTTACAAACTCAATTTGATGAGAATATTCCCAGTAATATTGGCGAGCAAACTCAAATTGTGCTGAATATCGAAACGCCCAAGAACCTGACCAGCAACATGCAAGTGTCGTACGTGACTCCAGATGCTGGCTGGTCACCGAGTTACGATATTCGTGCAAAAAGTATTGATAAACCAATCAATATTACTTACAAAGCTGACGTTATCCAGAATACGGGACTGGATTGGGATAAGGTAAAACTCACCCTTTCCTCTGCCAACCCAACTCGCAATATCACCCCGCCATTTTTAACGCCGTGGCTATTGTCTATCTATGATGAATACAATCAAAGCTATGCGAATAACAAAATGTCAGCCTCCATGGATATGGCGATGCCCGCAGCCCCCGTTGCTGAAATTTCCGCAGTAAAAAAACGCAGCCCTGGTATGGCAAACTACGTCTCGACAAATACTAATGGCGTCAATCTTAGCTATGATATTGCATTGCCATTCAGCCTAGCCTCTACGCCTAAAGCAAAATCCATTACCATCAAACAAGCGGATGTGGATGCAAAGTATCGTTATACGTCCACACCTAAAATTGCTGAAGAGGTCTATTTGCAGGGGCAGATTGATGATTGGGATAGGCTGAATTTACTTAATGGTCCCGCCAATATCTATTTTATGAATAGCTATGTGGGGAATTTTTATGTCAATTCCAATCAATTAACTGAGACATTGGATATTCCATTTGGCGTGGATGATAATATTCAAATTTCTCGAGTTAACAATGCCAGTGTACGTAACAAGCCCTCATTTATGGGGTCTAGCGTTGAACAAAAAGAAAGTTTCTTAATTAAAGTACGTAACACACGGAATAATGACATTAAATTGTCTGTTTATGACCAATTGCCTATCAGCCGCGATACGGATATTAAGGTACTTAATCCTGAATTCACAGGCGGAAAATTGGATGAGAAAGAAAACAAAATTGAGTGGGATTTAACGCTTAAACCTCAAGAAGCTGTTGAATTACCATTAAGTTACACACTGAAGTACCCTAAAAATAAGCAAATTAATGGGCTGTAGTTAACGGAATAAGCAAGGTGTATATAGCACTTTGCTTATTCAACTCAATATTATGCCGCTTAACGTAAGTGTAAAAATGGTGCTCCCTTCCTTGGTGTTCATTTTCTATCGCTTATGCAAACGTTGATTTGATAAATTTTTCCATTTCATAAGCAAGAATAAATTGTACTTCTTGTGAGGGATGTACTTTGTCATTAAAAATATATTTATGATTAATTACCATTTTTTTATTTTTAAATAGTTTGATATACCATTTCTTATAGAAGCTTTCTTTGGTGTTGTAATCAGAAATTTGATTAGCTTCATTTATGATGACTTTCATCTTTTCACCAATATCAAAGTAATGAATGCGAATATCGCTGTCTTTATTGCGAGAATTTAGTTTTTCAATCATCAATTTCGTTCTAGCATTATGAGTATCTGTTAGTACAGCTAATTCAGTTTGTCGTTGGTGAGAACGCCGTGCTGCTGCGGGGGTTGATGACATATCGGGAGTACCAACGACCACAATATTTTTAGCCCCTTTCCTTATTAAAGTTTTAAGGTTTGCCAGTTGATCTGTCTCGACTTTTCCTGTGTCATATTTATGTAGCGTCATATAATCGTTAGCGCCAGCAAAGACAATGACTAAATCATCACTATTAATCTCAGTCTCAGAAATTTGTTTCTTTAGGCAAGACATGACTGATGATTTGAATCCATCTTTTAGCTTGTAACTTCCTATAACAGCCCCTCCCATTGCTTTATTTACACAGCGAGAAAATAGACCATTTGGACGGGCTAAACTATCAACCCAGGTAAACCCATTAGTAAAACGTCCTTTATAGTGTTGATTTGTAGAGGGAAATATTTTATGGGTCTTTTCATACATATTGCCAGTATCAGATAAGCTATCACCAAAAACGGTTAAACCATGAATCCCATCTAATTTTAGGTGGGTGTTATGGATCTTATTGATATGATTATTAATCTGATCCTTATCAAAATGATACTTATATAAACCATACTCAACACCAATATATGATTTAGGATTCATGCCATTTCTAGGGCTAATAAAATATTGTGAAGCATTAATTTCAGCCATAACCAACTCCTTGAAGTATAATAAATTTGCAGATAATCCTATATTCATAGAGCTACTACTTCTTTAAAAAAAAGATGGTATTCTAGTATGCGTAAGGTTCTGGGAAGAGCCTGAGCTATAAAGTTAGAATGACTCAAAATAAACAACAATAACGACCTGAGGTACCTAATGATTATTCTCGTAACTGGCGCAACATCAGGGTTTGGTGAAGCCATCGCCCGTAAATTTATTCAACATAATTTCACAGTGATTGGCACTGGACGTAGAACCGAGAGATTGAATGCTTTACATCAAGAATTGGGAGATAAGTTTTACCCATTAACATTAGATGTTCAAGATAGAAAAGCCATTCAATACGCCATTGCAAACCTCCCTACTCATCTCAAAAATATCGACCTTTTGGTTAACAATGCAGGGCTTGCATTGGGTCTGGAACCTGCATTTAATGCTAATCCTGATGACTGGGAAACCATGATCAATACGAACACCAAAGGTTTGGTCAATATGACTTATGAAGTTTTGCAAGGTATGGTAGAAAAAAACCACGGACATATTATTAATATTGGTTCGACCGCAGCATCTTGGCCCTATAAAGGCGGTAATGTATACGGTGCAACTAAAGCATTTGTGAAGCAATTCTCCTTAGGATTACGTGCAGATTTAGTGGGTAAAAAAATTCGAGTGACAGATATTGAACCTGGATTAGTGGGCGGAACTGAGTTCTCAAATGTTCGTTTTAAAGGTGATGACGAGAAAGTCACAAATACCTATAAAGGCGCCGATGCCCTTACCGCTGATGATATCGCCGAGACAGTTTATTGGGTTGCGACGCTGCCTGCTCATATGAATGTAAACACATTGGAATTAATGCCCGTGTGCCAAACATTTGCAGGTTTAACCGTACATAAACAATAATAAAATTTCGTACTATTCTATAAAGACGGCATTATTATTTTTTAGCTATACTCTGGTTATATATTGAGTATTAAAACAAAAGGAAATTACATGAGCACGTCACAAAAATTTATCAAAAATGGTCTGGCTGCAATTTGCTTCTGCCTTCCTTTGATGTGGGTTAATGCGGCGCAAGCAGCAAATACATCATGCGCTGCGGGTAGCACTTGTGTTTCTGTTGGTAATGGTAGTAATGACCCGTTGAATAAAGAACAGGCGCGCCAAGATAAAGAACAGTGGGATGAAACTAAAATGCTACGTTCTAAAGTGAACCGCCGTACTGAAAAAGAGTTTGATAAAATTGATGCTGCATTCGATGCAAAAGATAAATGCGAGAAAAGCTTGAATCTTAATGCCTATTGGGAACCCAATACTCAGCGTTGTCTAGATGTGAATTCAGGACGTCCGATTATCAATCCATAATAGAAAGTATATTCCAATCAGCATATTAAAGGGCGCTATCTGCGCCCTTTTAATTAGGAAGAATAAAGTTTAAAGAACCGGTACGGAGACAAATTCTTGCAGTTTTTCCCCATCCAAATAGTGCCCTAATTCTTTTTCTTCAGGGCGCAACAAATAAGGGATCTCTCCCAATAATGGTGCATTAATGTGCTGTTGCACGCGCTGAATTATTTGGGCGTAATGCGCTAGACCTGGGTTAATTCTATTTGCGAGCCAGCCAACAAGAGGTAATCCATCAGTACGGATTGCTTCTGCTGTTAATAACGCATGATTGACGCACCCGTGTTGAATACCAACCACTAAAATCACACCGACGGATTGTTTTTTTAACCAATCGGCATAAAAAGTATTATCATCAAGAAGATAGCGCCAACCTCCGTTCCCCTCGATGACAACCATATCACTGTGCTCATGGAGGTGATCTAGCCCTTTATTGATTTTAGTAAAATCGATACTGTTCTCATGGCTATAATTATCACCCAGTCTGACAGGATTAACTTCATCATATGAGACAAGATCTTGTGATACACGATGAATAAGAAGTGCATCCTTATTGCGCTTTCCTTCCGGTGTATCGATACATTGATCTGCAATAGGTTTATATCCTACGGCTTTAATACCTTGATTATTCAGTGCTTGTAATATTGCTAGCGTTGATACCGTCTTCCCGACATCTGTATCTGTCCCGGTAATAAATAGATTGTTCATGGTTGTTCTATCCTGAAGTGACAGACTGTGATCAGCAAAATGCTATAAAAATGATATGAATTCAGTTTATGGGAATGGGGAAATGATAAGTTTGCGTTAGCTCAATTTTGTGTAAGATAATGAGAAGTTTATCAAATTGTATTAGCCTTGCAGTAATTGCAACAACAATGAGCCGTTATATAGCGCATTTTGGATTAGCGCAGTTTCACACTCTTTAATTGAACTGGCTGATTTTTCAAATATTAATTTTGAACTATAGCGTGGGTTACCGTATAACGTAACAAAGTGTTGTACCCGAGTGAACCAATAATGGTGTTCATCATTTAATGGCGAATTGATCAAAATTAATTCAGAACCGCATAAATTAATTATCATTGCTAATGGATAAGCAAGTCGTTGAGCCGCATTATCAAGTAATGACTTACATAATAGGTCATTCTCTACTGCGCCTTGGCTAATTGTGTTAATACTAATATTTTCTTTATGTAATACTGACTCAGGATAATCTGCAAGTAATTCCTTTGCTTGCTGGATGATTGCTGGAATTGAAATCAGCGTTTCTAAGCAGCCTTTACCACCACAATAACAGGGTTGAGTTTGTGATAGGTCAATTTGAGTATGGGCAAATAAGTTGGGCTGCCGAGTCATGACATCTAATGAATAACCATGATTCATCACTGCGATATTAACGACATCTTGAATTTGTAGATAAATAATATTTTTGGATGTTCGAGTCTCAGAGTATTTTAAATGATCAGCTAAGGCCAAAGCATTAACTGGCGGATAAAGATAGACAGGTAATCCTGTTTTCTCTGTCAATATTTCGCCAATGGCTAATTCATGAACGTCGCTATGCGCGAGTTTATAGATAACTCCTGAATAAGAATCTAGAATACCATCCAGTAAAATACTGATCGCAGTAACTCTTTCTAAATAAGCTTGATTCTCTTCGAAAAAAAGGCTGATGAGTTCCGATAACCGATCACTAAATTGTTGGTTATCTTTTACATTAAAGGGGTAGCATTGCTCCGCCAGTGTTTTAGCATTAATTTCTTTTAACGAAATAATCGCCTGCTGATCTTCGATTCGAATGGCTAAAAATTGCCAGCCTTCACTTTCTATCACTAATCCAACAGCGGGACGACCTCTTAAGCCTAAAACGGGAAACTCACGTTCTTGAATTAAATGTGCATCCATCAATTCACGCGTGATTTTGGTGATGCTTGCAGGTGCTAGTTGAGATTGTTTTGATAGCGCAATACGGGAAATAGGACCATGTTGTGCAATAATTCGGTACACAAGCCCAGTATTCAATTGCTTGATTTGGTCAGTATTCCCCGTTTGGTTTGTCATCTTAACACTCAGAAATCGTTATAAATTATAATTGATTATGCCCTATATAAATGAAAATTAGGCTTCATTTACATAAAAAACGTGATATGAATCGCGTTAATCATTCAAGGCTATACACCAACAATGTTATGCAATAATAACTCTGTGAGTTTTTTCGCTGCCGCAGGTGCTGTTCTGCGCGTATTGTAAACTAGCCAAACTTCAGAAGTGGCTTGAATATTAGCCAGCTTGAGGTATCTAACGCCGTCAATTTTCATGCGAGTAAAGGATTCTGTGATAATTGAAATTCCCATTCCCGCAGAGACTAAGCCTAAGATAGTCATCGCTTCCCCGGCTTCTTGAGAAATAGTGGGAACTATCCCTTCAGAGGCTAATAATTGGTTTATCTCATCATACAGCGCTGTACCGACTTCTCGCTCGAAAAAAACTAATGGATAAGCAGCAAGTTGCTTAATATCCACACCATTTTCTTCATAAGCCAATAATGGGTGCCCTTCATAGACGGCAAGCATAAAGGGCTCTCTGAACAATAATTGATAGTCCAATTGTTCAGGCAATATTGTATTGCGCATGATGCCAATGTCTATGCGCCCAGTCACTAATGGGGGGATTTGTTGCTTCGTATTCATCTGATGCATATGAATAGAAACATCAGGGTAAGCTTCTCGATATTGACGCAAGCTCATGGTGACTTTATGCATAAATGGCGTTGTTGAGGTAAACCCAATGGAAAGCTCACCTAGCTCCCCCTTTTCCATTCGAGCCGCCTTTGTGGCTGCGGCATCCACTTGCCCTAAAATTTGGTACGCCTCTTTTAGAAACATCGCCCCTGCGGGGGTTAATGCTACATTACGGTTATTGCGTTCTAATAGTTTCGCATTAACCATTTCTTCAAGAGCTTGAATTTGCTGACTTAATGGAGGCTGAGACATGTGCAAACGTTCAGCCGCACGCCCAAAATGCAGCTCTTCGGCAACGGCAATAAAATAACGTAAATGGCGTAATTCAATGTTCATCAGATTGATATTTTAAATGTATCATTATGTATTATTAATATATTAGACAAAAAAATAGAAAGTTTCTATTCTTTGATCGAAATCAAGTCCGTTTAGTCGTCAAGGAATTTACATGGAACAGCAGTCAAAAAGCCTCTCACCGAGTTCATCTTTACAAGGAAAACCAAACGCACCCTTGACGAGTACCCCACCGAAAAAACACTATATTCAACGAGATGACGCCTTATATCTGCGCGTTACGCTGTCATTTTTTACTGTGGGTTTTGCGACCTTCGCCTTGCTCTATTTTGTCCAACCTATTTTGCCAATGTTGTCGGCTGATTTTAATGTTTCACCGGCTACCGCGAGTTTGTCGTTATCATTAAGTACTGGATTAATGGCATTAGGATTATTGGTCACTGGACCTATTTCCGATGCGATTGGTCGTAAAAATGTTATGGTGATTTCCCTGACTTGCGCAGCGCTTTTTACCTTGATGAGTTCAATTATGGAAAGTTGGCAAGGAATTCTAATTGCTCGCGCTTTAGTGGGACTTTCCCTTAGTGGCGTTGCTGCGGTGGCCATGACGTATTTAAGTGAAGAAATTCATCCCAGTTATGTCGCACTTTCTATGGGACTCTACATTAGTGGTAATTCTATTGGAGGAATGAGCGGACGCCTAATGACAGGCGTTATTGCCGATTATTATTCATGGCGAGTTGCTGTGGTTATTTTAGGCTCCTTGGCACTGTTAGCCGCGATTGGTTTTTGGCGATTATTGCCCCCTTCTCAGCATTTCCGAGCCAGCTCATTAAAACCTAAAAACCTTTGGGTTAACTTACAATTACATTTGCGTGATACCGGTTTACCGTGGTTATTCATTGAGGGGTTCATTTTAATGGGCGGTTTTGTAACGATGTATAACTACATTGGATACCGCTTACTTGAGTCGCCTTATAATTTTAGTCAATCTGTTGTGGGTTTCTTATCTATTATTTATTTAACAGGAACTTACAGCGCGACAAAGACAGGAAGTTTGACACAAAAATACGGTTTTGGACGAATTCTGATCGCCGCAATTGCGATGATGTTGATGGGCGTTATTTTGACCCTACATAGTAATATCTGGGTGATATTGCTGGGTATGACTGTACTGACAACGGGTTTTTTTGCAGGACACTCTGTCGCCAGTAGTTGGGTTGGACGTCGAGCGAAACGAGCACGGGGTCAGGCATCCTCACTCTATTTATTTAGTTATTACGCAGGTTCCAGTATTGCTGGTACATTAGGTGGGGTATTCTGGGCTTCCTATGGGTGGAATGGCGTAGCGTTATTTATCGCAAGTTTGTTGCTACTCGGCGTCGGTATTGCTTATAAGTTAAAAACAAAATGTTAATCGCTTCTAGGTTACCTAATTAACGTAATAAATTAACTCCTGCTAAAGGTTAGAATTCACATCCTCATCATAATTAATAGAAAATCTATAAATTAATCAATGATGAGGATATTGAATGAAAAAACTATTATTACTTCCCTTACTACTCTGCTATAGCTATTTTGCATTACCTCATGGCTACATCGAGTATCCTGCCAGTCGAGCCTATCTCTGTAAACTGCAAAGCAACCAAAATTGTGGCGCTGTTCAATACGAACCACAATCAGTTGAAGGTTTAAAGGGATTTCCGCTAAAAGGTCCTGCAGACGGTAAAATTGCGAGTGCGAATATTGCCTCTTTCTCTCCGCTTGATGCACAACAACCGTTTCGTTGGACTCGGATGTTAATAGAAACCTCGACTTTCGATTTTTTCTGGCGCTTAACTGCCATTCATCGAACAACTAAGTGGGAATATTTTATTACACGTAAAGATTGGGATCCCAGCAAGTCTTTAACCCGCGCCCAATTTGAGTTAACGCCATTTTGTAAGTTCGAGAAAGTCGAAATGCCACCTAGTTTAGTGATGCATACTTGCCATCTTCCAAAAGATTATCAAGGCTATCATGTTGTTTTAGGTGTTTGGACCATCGATGATACCGCTAATGCATTTTATCAAGTAATTGATTTGGAAATTGACTATAAATAATAATTGTCAGTAAACCAGACAATAGGGATAGTATGTAATACTCTATCGGCTATCCCTTAGGTTCACTAGTAAGCGTGTTGAAAAACTCAAATGTTAATGTTAATTTAGTTATTCGAGCCATTAGAATGTTGTAACTAAATATAAGGTTAAGGATGTTATGTCAAAACAGCAGTTAGTGAGTTCATTCAATCAGCTTGAGTCAAATATCAACCTTCTTTGCCAATTACTTCAAACTCAGCAAAATGTTAAAGCCGCTGTATTTAGCTTACCGGAAACATTAAAAGGTGATGAGAATAATGAAGTTAGCTCGATCTTAGTGGATAAACACACTGGTTCAGATGCGCTAACACGAGCAATAGACCTTTTTACATTGCTATTTATACATAAAAAATCAGAGTTAGTGAGCAATAAAGCCGCTATTCGATTACCTGGTGCTATCTGTCTTGCGCCCTCTCTGGCAGACTATAAACGCTTCCAGCATTTACTCTTCGAGATCAATCAACTAAAAATAGAAATAAAGCAGATTGTAACCCACATTGATGAAGCCCATCGGTTTGAATTTATTCGAGAAAGCTTGCATGGTTTGTTAACACTAAATACCTATCGTACCCTCACTTCTGTTGTTGATCCTGATACCATTCGATTCGGTTGGGCAAATAAGAAAGTCATCAACAAAGTGACTCAAGAAGAGATGCTCAATCGCTTACAGGCGAGCCTAGAAAGTGGGAGAACCCCCTCTCATTTACAACGTGAGCACTGGATATTGCAATTAAAAAATGAAATCCAATTAATTCGTTCTCTTCCCCATGATTGTGTATTGAAAACTCAACGCCCCGTTAAAGTTCAACCTATCGCGCGAGTTTGGGACAAAGAAACACAAAAGCAAACACAATATCCTTGCGCAACACCGCTGTTGATTTTCGCCATTGATAAAGAATTAAGCGATATCAAGCTTGGTGAGTTAGCGGATTATCATCAAGATAACATCGCCCTGCGTAATCGCCCAAAAGCAAAACCCGTCGAATTATTGATCCCGCGTTTAAACCTATATATTGAACGATAAAAAAGCCCCTGCACTATTTCTAATGCAGGGGCTTAACATTCATTATCCAAGAGATGGATAATTATGATTTCATGCTACCGACCATATCTTCAGGACGAACCCATTCATTAAATTGAGCTTCAGTTAAGTAGTTCAATTTCAGTGCAGATTCTTTCAGAGTCAGACCTTCTTTGTGCGCTTTCTTCGCAATTTCTGCTGCTTTATCATAGCCAATGTGGGTATTTAACGCTGTTACCAACATCAGAGATTCGTGCAGTAATTTTTCGATACGTTCACGGTTTGGTTCGATGCCTTCAGCGCAATGCTCGTTGAAGCTGCGCATACCATCTGCTAATAAACGGATAGATTGTAAGAAGTTGTCGATAACCATTGGACGGAATACGTTCAATTCAAAGTTACCTGATGCGCCACCAATATTCACAGCAACATCATTACCCATGACCTGGGCACACAGCATGGTTAATGCTTCACACTGTGTTGGGTTAACTTTACCTGGCATAATAGAGCTACCCGGTTCGTTTTCAGGAATCGAGATTTCGCCAATACCACAACGAGGACCTGATGCTAACCATCTAACATCGTTAGCGATCTTCATTAATGATGCCGCTAAACCTTTCAATGCACCGTGAGCATGCACTAAAGCATCACAAGTCGCTAATGCTTCAAATTTGTTTGGTGATGTGACAAAAGGCTGACCTGTTAATTCAGCAATTTTCTTCGCGACACGAACCGCATATTCAGGGTGAGTATTCAGACCTGTACCCACCGCGGTACCGCCTAATGCTAATTCACAAATATGTGGCACTGCGTTTTCAATATGTTTTTCGTTGTGGGCTAACATTGCCGCCCAACCTGAGATTTCCTGACCCAATGTTAATGGTGTCGCATCTTGTAGATGTGTACGACCAATTTTAACAATGTCTTTAAATTCTTTTGCTTTCGCATCGAGGGTTTTGTGCAGAACTTTTAATTCTGGCAGCAAATGTTCACGAATCGCAACAGCGGCTGCAACGTGCATTGCTGTTGGGAAGACGTCGTTAGAGCTTTGGCTCTTGTTAACATCGTCATTTGGGTGGATTAGACGGTCGTTACCGCGCTGTCCACCGAGGATTTCGCTACCACGGTTAGCTAGCACCTCGTTCATGTTCATGTTACTTTGAGTACCAGAACCAGTTTGCCAGATAGCGAGAGGGAATTCTGTTGGATGCTTGCCAGCAAGGACTTCGTCTGCCGCAGCGATAATCGCATCACCGCGATCTTTTGGCAGTAAACCTAAATCCATGTTCACGCTTGCAGCCGCTTTTTTAGTTACCGCTAATGCGTGGATCAGAGCAACAGGCATTTTCTCTACAGAGATACGGAAATGTTCTAAAGAACGCTGCGTTTGCGCGCCCCATAAGTGGTCAGCAGGTACTTCAATTGGTCCCATTGAGTCTTTTTCAATGCGAGTGGCTGCCATTACTAGCTCCTTAGGTACATATTCAGAATAATTAATTTTAGAATCATCTGCTTGCAGGTAAGCAAATAACCGAGCAGTATAATGCCACAAATTGAATTTCAATTATGAGACTTGGTCGAGCTTATTGTGCTGTAGTAAAAAGGAAATCAGTTGATTTTTGCAAAAAGAGAGTTTTGATATGCTAAAAATGATGAACCAAATCCAACACTATGATTGGGGAAGTAAAACCGCCCTCAGCGAACTGTATGGTTACCCTAACCCGGATAATTTACCAATGGCTGAGCTTTGGATGGGGGCTCACCCCAAAGCCAGTTCTGAGGTTATATCACCCTTAACACATCAGAAAATCTCGTTAGATGCTTTCATTGAGGAAAACCCAGAAAAAATATTGGGTAAACATATCGCCGAACGTTTTGGCCGACTTCCTTATTTATTCAAAGTGCTATGCGCAGCTCAGCCATTATCCGTTCAGGTTCACCCAAATAAACACGATGCGGAAATCGGTTTTGAAAAAGAAAATGCACAAGGGATCCCATTGAACTCCCCTATCCGTAATTATAAGGATAATAATCATAAACCAGAGCTGATTTATGCTTTAACCCCCTTTAAAGCAATGAATGCATTTCGTCCTATAGCAGAAATTGTCGAGTTATTTAGCTTTATTGCAGCAGCCCATCCTGAAATTCAATTTTTTGTTCAATCCCCAAGTGAAGATAAACTAAAAAAATTATTTGCACAGATTCTTAATTTGACTGGTGAGCAAAAAGAGCTTGCATTGGGTGTATTAAAAGCAGCATTGAATAGCAAACAAGGTGAGCCGTGGAATTCCATTAAACAAATGGTGAGCTTATATCCAGATGATAATGGTTTATTTACGCCTTTAATGCTAAATATCGTTGAATTACAACCTGGTGAAGCCATGTTTTTAGCAGCAAGAACCCCTCACGCTTATTTAGAGGGTGTTGGGTTAGAAGTGATGGCTAATTCAGATAACGTCTTGCGTGCAGGCTTAACGAGCAAACATATTGATGTAAAAGAACTCGTTGATAATATTGATTTTAAGTCAATTAAAGCTGATGATTTGTTCAATATTCCCGAAAAATCTGGAAATGTCTGGAAATATAAGATCCCAGTGGAAGATTTTTCATTTAAAATATATTCTATTGACTGCTCTGGGTTATCCCTAACTAATCATACAGCTTCAATTTTGTTTTGTATTGAAGGTAAGTTAGTATTGCGATCAGGTAATCAAGAATTAAACATGAATTCTGGTGAATCTGTTTTCTTACCTGCTTATGAGGATAACATTTCTATTCAAGGAAATGGCCAAGTAGCCCGAGTATTTAATTTTTAGGTCATATTTTATATTTAGCCGTTGGTACACACAGCCAAACGGGTAATAAAAACTTATATTATTTATACATAAGTGCGTTTCATGCGCACTGAAAGGATGGATGTTGATAATGAAAAAGTCATTAGTTGCGGTAGGTGTTATCGTTGCTCTGGGCGCAGTATGGACTGGCGCATCATGGTATACAGGTTCAAAAGTTGAAGCTGAACTGAATAAAGTGATTACGAATTCAAACGCGTTTATCACGGCTAACGATTCAAGTGCTGATGTTGTCTTTAAATTAGAAAACTACAAACGTGGTGTGTTCTCTTCTCAAGCTGACATCGTCATTACCTCAACCGCTTCTGCTGACGAAAACATCGTCTTTAAAGCGGATATCTCTCATGGTCCACTGCCATTATCCCAAGTAGCTAAGTTCAATCTGATGCCTAAATTAGGTGCAGTTAATGTTGAATTAGCAAATACGAAAGCGACTAAAGAGCTGTTTGAAGCAACCAAAGGCAAGCCATTCATGCATGGTTCTGCTGTTATTGGTTACAGCAAAAACGTGGATTCTAGCATCGAGCTGATCCCTCTTGAATACACCAAAGAAGATGGTAAATTCTCATTTAGCGGCGCTAAGTTTGATATTGCAACTGGTTCAGACTTAAGTACTGTTGATGCATCTTTAGTGACTGATAGCTTAGTGATCAGCAGCACTAAAGAAGAAGGTTCTATCACAATGAAAGGCATGAAGCTGGTTTCTAATGTTAAGAAATCTCAACATGGCTTCTATACAGGTACCCAATCTTTCGTTATCGCAGATACCGATGTTAATATCCCTGAAACTAAGTTCTCATTCAAAGATTTGAACGTTTCAAGTGATACCTCTATCAATGGTGACGATGTTAAAGGTAACCTGTCTTACAAAATCAGTGATGTTAAAGCATTAGATCAAAACTTAGGTTCTGGTGAGCTGACAGTGGCTATCGAAAAATTAGATGCGAAAGCATTAGGTCAATTTGTTGAGCAATACAACAAAGCGTTGGCTGAAGGCTTAGCAACAGGCAACCCAACTGAAGCAAGCGAAAAAATCGCAATGCAGATGATGACCACAACTCTGCCTGAGCTGATGAAAAGCAAACCAGTATTTACTGTTAGCCCGTTCTATTGGAAAAACGAAGCAGGTCAAAGCTCTATCGACCTAAGCGTTACTTTCAACAAGTGGAACCAAGACGAAATTACTGCGTTAGCAATGCAAAACAAAGTGGATGAAGCGTTCAAACAACTGATCACTTCTTTCGATTTCAGCATGAAACTGAATAAGCCAATGGTCATCGAGTCAATGACTCAAGCCATGATCTTAGATGGCGGTGCAGCAGTTTCTGCGGAAGATAAGAAAGTTGTTAAAGAACAAGTAACTGAAGAGTTCGCTGGTGTTCAACAAATGCTAACTGCGGATATGTTCTCTAACCCGTTCGAAGAAATGTTCATGACTGATGAACAACGCGCAGAGAAAGCGAAAGAGAAAAAACATCCTTGGATGATCGACAGCGAAAACGATTTAACCATGACCGTTAAATTCTCTGGTAATGACCTAACCTTCAACGGTGACAAATATACCTTAGCTGAATTCCTGACTAAGATGAAAATGATGTCTGGTCCTGAAGATGAAATGGGCTACGAAGAAGAAGCTCAACCTGCTGATGGTGCTGAAGTTGCTGAGCCAGCAATCGAAGCTGAACAACCAGCAGAAGCGCCAGCTGCACAATAATTTATCCTTAAGATAAATTACTTAAACGCCAGTCTCCTCGACTGGCGTTTTTGTTTCTATTTAGCCTATTTATCATTGATTTTTATTCAATTACATACAAAATGGATGCAGAATATCTATAAGGATCATTTATCGTGATAAACAAACAGCTCCCTTTAACAGACTTACATCGCCACCTTGATGGTAATATTCGCCCAGAAACCATTCTTTCTTTGGCACAACAGCACCGTATCCAACTCCCCGCAGATGAAATTGAAGCCTTACGCCCTCACGTGCAAATTATGGGACAAGAAGCTGATTTAGTTGGTTTTCTAACTAAACTGGATTGGGGTGTTGCTGTATTAGCTGATTTAGATGCCTGTAAGCGTGTCGCATTTGAGAATGTGGAAGATGCCTTTAGAGCGGGCATTGACTACGCTGAATTACGTTTTTCCCCTTACTATATGGCAATGAAGCATCAACTTCCTGTTGAAGGCGTTGTTGGTGCAGTTATTGACGGTATTGCTGCGGGCTGCCGTCAATACGACATTCAAATCAATCTGATTGGTATTTTGAGCCGTACTTTTGGGCAGCAGGCCTGTGCTATTGAATTAGAGGGTCTTCTCGCACATAGAGATAAATTATGTGCCCTTGATTTAGCCGGTGATGAACTGGGGTTCCCAGGTGCATTATTTGAAGAACATTTTACCAAAGCTCGTAATACTGGACTCAATATTACCGTGCATGCTGGTGAAGCGGCAGGTGCAGCCAGTATTTGGCATGCTATCAAGCATTTAGGCGCTCAACGTATTGGACATGGGGTTAAAGCAATTGAAGATCCTGAGCTCATTGAATTTTTAGCGAAAAATAACATTGGTATTGAAAGTTGTTTAACCTCGAATATTCAAACCAGTACCGTCCCTTCACTGGCTCAGCACCCGTTGAAAACCTTTTTATCCCACGGTGTTTTAGCATCCATTAATACCGACGACCCTGCTGTTGAAGGCATCGAGTTACCTTATGAATATAATGTTGCTGCACCGCAAGCGGGCCTAACACAGGCTGAAATTGAACAAGCTCAGCGCAATGGACTCACCATGGCATTCCTTTCTGATAGCGAGAAAGCGGCATTGGCGCGTAAAGCTGCAAACCGTTAATTCAACTGCTAACTGCTAATAAATCTTTTTATAGGGTAGGACTCATGTTCTGCCCTATTTAACCCATTAAAACGTTCAAATTTTCTCAGTCGTTAATCTATTTCATGATAACACCCACAGCATGTTGTAACTAAATTAGTTATTTTATATAGGCAGCTTTCGCTGCCTTAGTGAATATTTAGTGTTTTTTGAGCCGTTTAGCGTACTTCTGAGCTATCACTGTACACACCATTAATTGAATCTGATGAAAAATCATTAATGGCAGCAAAATTATCCCTACTGTTGCGGCTGGAAATAGCACATTTGCCATGGGTACACCATTTGCCAAGCTCTTCTTCGACCCACAAAAAAGAATCGTAATTTCATCTTCTTTGCTAAACCCAAGAATACGCGCTGACATCACGTTAATCACCATCACCACGACTAATACAACACAAGAAACTAACGTAATGATAAACAGTGAATAAGCATCAATGGTTTGCCAAATCCCCTCAACCACCGCTTCGCTAAATGCCACATACACAACAAGTAGAATGGAAGACCGGTCAGTGGTATTGACCAACCTTTTATGGCGATTAATCCAGTTAGCGATGAGCGGTCGACATAAATGCCCGACAATAAATGGCACCATCAATTGCAGCATAATTGAGCCAATCGCATTGAGTGTATCCATTGCTTGGCTGCCATCAGTGTCCATCAACACTCCGACTAAAACAGGAGAGAGAAAAACCCCTAAAATACTGGAGGCTGACGCACTGCAAATTGCCGCAGCGACATTCCCACCGGCAACCGAGGTGAATGCAATGGCAGATTGAACAGTGGCGGGCAATGCACATAAATACAAAAAGCCCATATACACCGTTGGCGATATCCAATGTGGCACCATAAAGCGCAATGCAATACCAATAATAGGAAATAGAATGAACGTGCTGGCAAATACTAATAAATGAAGTCGCCAGTGCCCCATCCCTGCAACGATAGACTCTCTGGATAACTTAGCACCATGCATAAAAAACAGTAGCGCTATCGCTGCGGTTGTTAAGTGCTGAAAAACAGTTTTAACCTGCCCCTCACATGGGAAGATACTGGCGATAATGACAACGCCAATCATGATCAACAGAAACGAGTCTATTTTAAGTTTTGCTAATAAATTCATTCGATTTTCCACAAATAAAAAGCCAGTTTTTACACTGGCTTTATCTTCAACGTTGAACCTTAGAAAATATTTTCGATAGTCCGTTTTTCTTTCGCTGATTGCATACCGGCTTCAATCAGTTTCATAATATCGATGGCTTCGCTTGGTGTAACTGGGTTTGGCTTACCGAAACGAATAGCGTCATAAATGGCTTCATAATATCCACCATAATTGCCTTTCTCATTTGCCCATGACTGACTCACCATATCATCGCCTTGTGACAGCGTCACAACACCCAGATTAGGGTCTTCTCCCCAATGTTCACCTCGTGGAACAGCACCACTTTTTAGCGCATCTTCCTGCGTATCTAGCCCATATTTCACGTAACTCCCTTTCATACCATGAATGGTATAAATTGGCATCGGCGCTGCCGCGAGAGTTGTTGAATGTAATACGATTTTCTTATCTGCATAATCCAGCATTGCATGGAAATAATCTACTGCTTCCGCGCCTGGACGAATAGCCCCCAGATCAACGGTAATCGCTTGCGGTTTACCAAAATATTGCAGCATTTGGTCAATCATATGCGGTCCCAGATCGTACCAAATTCCCGCTCCCGGAATATTAGCCTCTCGCCAGCGTTGTCTCACCACTGGACGAAAACGGTCAAAATGAGATTCATAATATTTAATGTCACCTAAACAGCCATCTTGCAGGATTTTTTTCACGGTGCGATACCCTGAATCCCAACGACGATTATGGTAAATTGATAATAATTTTCCGGCTTTTTCAGCTCGTTGCTGTAAATCTTCGGCTTCTTTAACATCAAGAGTAAACGGCTTATCTACCACCACATGCTTACCCGCAGCTAACGCTTTGCAGGCTAATGGGTAGTGAGTGTCATTCGGCGTTGGGATCACAACAAGCTCAATTTCAGGATCAGCAAACAATGCTTCGGGCGAGCTAGCTACCGTAACATTAGGATAATCCGCATGAACTTTACTCGCATCACTACTGGAGATAGTCGTTAGCTCAAATCCTTCTAACATGGCTAAAAATGGAGCATGAAATGTTTTGCTGGCATAACCATATCCAACAATCCCGACTTTAATTGGTTTGGGCATATTGACCTCACATAAGTGGCATATTTTGCTATTTTAAAAAAGTACCATCAGAATGAATCAATTAGCAAATAAATCTATGATAGGATTATTAATTATCAGGATTATTTAGCAATAACGGATCCCTACTTATGACTTCTGTTTATAACACTGACCGTATTACCGGCTGGTTATTAGCCCCTGCTAGCTATTTACTGCTGACATTGTTTGCGGCTTGTAGCATGACTGTGATGTACTGCATTAAATTTTATGAGATTGTCACCACGGTGGATAATTGGAGTAGTTTCATTACCCCACAGTGGTATTTGTCTTTCGCAATCAGCCTAGCTATGTCACTTTTTAGTGTACATGTTACACAACTGATGTTTAAGCGCTCTCGTCATTTTCCCCGTCGTTTTACCCTATGGCTATTAGCATTAATGTTAATCGGATTAAAAACATTCGCATTTTCCCCTATTGATGACCAAACTGCCCTACAAATCCTCGCATGGCCACTATTAGGTGCTGGATTTTTTGTCCCTTATTTGAAAATGTCTAAACGAGTGAAAATGACTTTCACACAAGATCGATAAGCATCACAAAAATAGCTTTGATATCATAGCCTCCGTTAAACTGACTGTGGTCAGTTTTTGGGCTTTTTTCTCTCTTCAGGCTATGAAATGACCGACTATCTTCTACTTTTTATTGGGACAGTGTTAGTCAATAACTTTGTCCTCGTTAAATTCTTGGGATTATGCCCATTCATGGGCGTATCAAAAAAACTAGAAACCGCCATTGGTATGGGTTTTGCGACTACGTTCGTTATGACCCTCGCCTCAATAAGCTCGTGGTTAATCGATACGTTGATCTTAATCCCTCTAGACCTAGTCTATCTACGTACACTGAGCTTTATCCTTGTGATAGCCGTAGTAGTACAGTTTACTGAAATGGTTGTGAGAAAAACCAGCCCAACCTTATACCGCCTATTGGGGATCTTTTTACCGCTGATCACCACTAACTGTGCGGTGCTTGGGGTTGCTTTATTAAACATCAATCAATCCCACGGTTTCTTGCAATCTGCGGTATATGGCTTTAGTGCCGCCGTCGGATTCTCTTTTGTTATGGTTCTCTTTGCCGCCATCCGTGAGCGCTTAGCTGTAGCAAATGTCCCAGCACCTTTTAAAGGTTCGTCAATTGGTCTGATCACTGCGGGGTTGATGTCTCTCGCATTTATGGGCTTTAGTGGTTTGGTGAAATTCTAATGATGTCTTTGTGGATTGCGATTGGCATATTAGCCGTTTTCGGGCTGATCTTTGGTCTGATCTTAGGCTATGCCTCATTACGTTTTAAAGTTGAGGAAGATCCGATTGTTGAAAAACTGGATGCTATTTTACCGCAGAGCCAATGCGGGCAATGCAGTTATCCAGGTTGCCGTCCCTACGCTGAAGCAGTAGCCAACAACGGGGAAATGATAAACAAATGCGCCCCCGGCGGCGAGCAAGTCATGCTCAAAATTGCTGAGCTGATGAACGTTGACCCTCAACCCATTGATGGCGATGAAACTGCGCAAAACCCTGTTCGTAAAGTTGCCATCATCGATGAAGAAAATTGTATTGGGTGCACAAAGTGTATCCAAGCTTGTCCTGTCGATGCCATTGTGGGCGCTACTCGTGCCATGCATACAGTGATTGAAGATTTATGTACGGGTTGCGACCTGTGTGTTGCCCCATGTCCTACGGATTGTATTGAAATGGTGCCAGTTAAAACCACTACCGCCAACTGGAAATGGGATTTAAACACCATCCCAGTTAAAAATATTACCGATGAATCCTTATTGTCAGCCAAAGAGGGTTCCCATGCTTAATTTATTTAAGTGGTTGAAAAAAGATAATATTTGGGACTTTGATGGCGGTATTCATCCCCCTGAGATGAAACTACAATCCAGCAGAACGCCAATGCGTGTGGCTTCCGTTCCTGATGAGCTAATCATCCCTCTGCAACAACATTTAGGTCCGGAAGGTGAACTCATCGTCAACATTGGCGACACCGTTCTTAAAGGTCAACCATTAACGAAAGGTACAGGTCGTACCGTGCCTGTACATGCTTCAACATCCGGTACTATCACCGCGATTGAACCTATGGTGACCGCTCATCCTTCAGGATTAAAAGAACTCTGCGTCAAAATTAAAGCAGATGGTCTGGATACTTGGGCTCCTTTACAACCCGTACCTGACTTCCAACAACTTTCGCGGGCTGATTTGCTCAACAAAATTGAGCAAGCAGGTATTGCAGGTTTAGGTGGCGCTGGCTTCCCAACAGCCTCTAAGCTAGCAGGCGGGAAAGATGCCATTAAAACGTTGATTATCAATGCCGCAGAATGTGAACCTTATATCACTGCTGATGACCGTTTAATGCAAGAACATGCTCAAGAAGTCATTGAAGGCTGCCGCGTTCTGCAACACCTGTTAAACCCCGACCAAGTATTAATCGGCATTGAAGATAATAAGCCCGAGGCAATCCGCGCCTTAAAACGCGCCCTTACCTCCATAGATAAACAGATTTTTATCCGAGTGATCCCCACCAAGTACCCATCAGGTGGTGCAAAACAGTTGACCAAAATTTTAACAGGAAAAGAAGTTCCTTCAGGTGCACGATCTTCCCAGATTGGCGTATTGATGCAAAACGTGGGTACTGCCGTCGCTATCAAGCGCGCAGTCATTGATGGTCAGCCGCTCATTGAACGTGTTGTCACGGTCACCGGAGAAGCGATTAAACAGCCAGGAAACTTCTGGACTCGCTTAGGTACGCCAGTTAAACATCTACTTCAGCAATCTGGCTTTGAGCCTGAAAATGAGCAAATGGTGATCATGGGGGGACCATTAATGGGCTTCACATTGCCCGATCTCAATGTTCCTGTAGTCAAAATTTGCAACTGCTTACTGGTCCCGACCCAAGAAGAGATGGGCAAAAAACCTGTCGAAGAAGCTTGTATTCGTTGTGGTCTCTGTGTTGATGCTTGCCCTGCCAGTTTATTACCTCAGCAATTATATTGGTTTAGTAAAGGTAAAGAACACGAAAAAGCGCAGAAACATAATCTGTTTGACTGCATTGAATGTGGTGCTTGTGCTTATGTCTGCCCAAGCAATATTCCGCTGGTACAATATTATCGCCAAGAAAAAGCAGAAATTCGCGAAATAGACCAAGAAGAACGCCGTTCCATCGAAGCTAAACAGCGCTTTGAAGCTAAACAACAGCGCATGGAACGTGAAAAACTTGCCCGCGAAGAACGCCATAAGAAAGCGGCTGTTCAAGTGGATACCGCAGATAAAGACGCAGTTAATGCGGCACTTGCTCGTGTTAAAGCGAAGAAAGCGTCAACGGCTGAGCCCATAAAAATCATTTCAGGTAAATTGCCTGACAATAGTGCTGTTATTGCAGCAAGAGAAGCGCGTAAAGCTCAAGCGCGCGCCAAACAAGCGCAAAAAGTCGCAGAGCAAACCCAATCTGACAACCCCGTGATTGCAGATGGCGCGGAGGGAGATGACCCGCGCAAAGCCGCCGTTGCCGCTGCCATTGCCCGG
>NZ_JAMPSW010000029.1:0-40405 GCF_028484855.1 Providencia sp. PROV033
AGAGATTACTTATACTACAAATTCTTTTGGTTATGTTGATATTTCAGGACCTGCTGACAGAATAACTTATGGCTCAGTTATTGCAAACACGGGCATGCGGAGTGCTTTAAAGATCTGTAATAATAGCGATATTAATTATACGCTAAGCAGAATAGATTATGAGCCTATTGCGCAATGGACCGGACAAACATTTCAATCTACGAGTGCACATCCAGTGATTTATTTATTTGAAACTGGAGTTACTGGGTTTTCATTCGCTCCAGTAGGAGGGTTTAGTTATACTACAAATAATTTTCGACCCTTGCCTGGTATAACAACTACTGTTTGGCAAGGAAGCATAAATAATAGCTTGCGTATATCGTCTCCTAAGCTTGTGACTATCGGGGCTTATATTTATAAAGGTCCTGATAGAATTGTAGGGAGTACTGTTTTACCGTCTATGAAAATGTATCGCTATGTTTGCTACGATGAAGCGGGAAAAGCACGAGAAGCAGCCAATGTACAGTATAATGCAGTGACTATTAATGGTGCCGTTACTGGTTGTGAGCCAACGAGCAAAGTAATGGCATTAGATATGGATAAGATCCCAGCGAGTTCTATTGAGAATTCTGATGCATCCTCAAATATACGAACGAAACAACAAACATTTTCATTGCAATGTGATCCGAATATTGACGTTCTTGTCTCTTTTGTTGATTTAACTGATACAACGAACAATACCAGTGTCGCACATTTAACATCTGATTCCACTGCGTCGGGAGTTGGTTTTGCAGTTACTAGTGGAAGTGGTCAGCGATTTTTATTTGGGCCTGATGGTTCTGCTGCAGGCATTCCTGGGCAGAAAAAGTATTATGTACAGCGATCTGGAACTGCAAATAAAAACAACCCGATGAGCTTTACGATAGGTTTCAGCTATGTCAGAAAACCGGAAGAAACATTTAAGACTGGGTCAGCTAAAGCGATGATTGGTTTAACTTATTCTTATCAGTGATGTATGAGCCCTCATTTAGAAAACCGCTAAACGACATATCCTAACTAGTTTGAAATTGAGTATCAGAGAGCTTTAAAGAGAGAATGATCGGATATCATTAAATATCCGATTTAGATCGACAGCATAAAAACGCTCACCTGGAGAATTGTTCTCACTGGAGGGAATTTTTATTTAGCGAATAGACATTATTTCAATTCTACTGAGAGGTTGTAATGCAAAGTATTACGATTAACTTGCCGATTACCTTCTTGCCGAACTTGTAAGAAAGACTCACAAGTTGAATTTTGAACAAACTCACCCTCTTCGTAGATAACTTTAACATGTTGAGTTATTGCTTGAGGAGTTACCTGATAAAGGTTGGCAATTTCAGCCTGAGATAATCACAGCGTATCCGATTCAAAGCGGCATTTGACGTGAGCCTGAGTATCTTCACTGCGGAATAAAACAAATTCACCCTGTGGTGCTTCAAGAAGATTTTCACTCATCACATTACCTCCATTTGGATATTCGGAAAAAGCTTCAAAACCAACAATATACTATGTTGCACACAAAGACAGGATGGCTAGCAAGAACCATTTTAGCTCTGCATGTCTTTATCGCGAAACCGCGAGCCAAAAAAGGTAGTGAATGCCTAGCAACCTTTATAGATTAAGACAAACTACAAAAAATGGTATTGATACAAAGGTAAGAGGAGAAAAAGTGGCGGAAGATCACAGGAGTCGAACCTGCCCGGGACTGCTGGCAGCCCCAACTGGATTTGAAATCCAGCCGCCTCACCGGAGACGACGATCTTCCTCTATTTGGTAGGTGTTCGATTATAAACTGAATTATTTATTTTCCAAGGTATTGTAAGAACAACCCTACAAATTATTGACGCACGCCAATAAGTCCTGTCTCCATTCTCAAAAACTGATAACAAAAAGCACAATTGTGATATTGAGGTTTATATATTTGTCCCCATATACTTATTCATGTCCACATACGGCGCGCTGATTTCAAGAGCAATCACCCCGCCAACACTTTCATTGTCAGCACAGTAAGCCTTGGCTCCCGAGCGCAAGCCTGCATTCAAGGATGTTTTTTTATGACAAATTCATTATTAGCCAATTCAGCATTACCTCGCTTTGAACACATTGAGCCTGCACATATTTTTCCAGCTGTCGAACAAACTTTAGGCGAATATCGCCAAACCGTTGAGAAATTACTCGCCGCGAACAACCATTACACTTGGGACAATCTGTGCCAACCATTAGAAGAAGCAAGCGACAAACTTTCCCGTGTTTGGTCTCCTGTTAGCCACCTACATTCTGTGAAAAATAGCCCTGAGCTACGTGAAGCCTATGAACAATGCCTGCCATTACTGTCTGAATTCAGTACATGGATGGGGCAACATGAGCCGCTATATCAAGCCTATAAATCCCTAAAAGAAGGGGATGAATTTAAACATTTAAGCCAATCTCAGCGTAAATCTATCGAAAATACACTGCGTGACTTTGAACTGTCCGGCATCGGACTACCTACTGAAAAACAGCAACGTTACGGTGAGATCGTCGCACGTTTATCGGAGATCGCCTCTAAATTTAGTAACAATGTACTCGATGCCACTATGGGTTGGAGCAAGCTTATCAAAGATGAAAGCGAGCTTGCTGGCATGCCTGAGAGTGCAATCGCCGCAGCAAAAGCCATGGCGGAATCCAAAGGTGAAGAAGGCTACTTACTGACGTTGGATATGCCAAGTTACCTGCCTGTTATGACCTATGCGGATAACGCTGAACTGCGCCGTGAAATGAGCTATGCCTATAGTACCCGAGCTTCAGACCAAGGTCCGAATGCTGGTAAATGGGATAACAGCGAACTTATTGATGAATTAATGGCGCTACGACATGAACTGGCTCAACTGCTTGGTTTTAAAAACTTCGCAGAAAAATCTCTCGCAACAAAAATGGCGGAATCCCCAGAGCAAGTGTTAGGTTTTCTGAATGACTTGGCTAACCGAGCTCATCAACAAGGTAAAGAAGAGCTCGCTGAACTCACCGCATTCGCGAAAGAAAATTATGGTGTTGAAACGCTTGAGTCATGGGACTTAGCGTATTACAGCGAAAAACAAAAACAGCATAAATTCTCACTCAGTGATGAGCAACTGCGTCCTTATTTCCCTGAACAGCGTGTATTAAATGGCTTATTTGAAGTTGTTAATCGTATTTATGGTTTAACAGCAAAAGAGCGCCATGATGTTGAAACTTGGCATAATGATGTGCGTTTCTTCGAGCTGTATGATGATACCAACACACTGCGTGGTAGCTTCTATCTGGATTTATATGCTCGTGAACACAAACGCGGTGGTGCATGGATGGATGATTGCGTGGGCCGCATGGTACATAAAGATGGCTCACTACAGAATCCAGTTGCTTACTTAACATGTAACTTTAATAAGCCATTGGGGGATAAACCCGCGTTATTCACTCATGATGAAGTTATCACCTTATTCCATGAATTTGGTCATGGTCTGCACCATATGTTAACCCAAATTGATGTTGCTGATGTGGCGGGTATCAATGGGGTTCCATGGGATGCGGTTGAACTACCAAGCCAATTTATGGAGAACTGGTGCTGGGAACCGGAAGCGCTCGAGTTTATCTCTGGTCACTATGAAACCAATGAACCTCTGCCGGCTGAAATGCTAAAAAGCATGTTAGCCGCGAAAAACTACCAGTCTGCAATGTTTGTTCTGCGCCAACTGGAGTTTGGTTTGTTCGATTTCACCTTACATGCTGAATATGACCCAGCGAAAGGTGCGCAAGTGATGCCAACACTGTATGCCATCAAAGAAAAAGTTGCAGTGGTGCCATCTCCAAAATGGGTGCGCTTCCCTCATGCGTTTAGTCATATCTTTGCAGGCGGTTACGCTGCGGGTTATTACAGCTATTTATGGGCGGATGTCCTGGCTGCTGATGCCTTTTCTCGCTTCTCAGAAGAAGGTATTTTCAATCGCCAAACGGGTCAATCCTTCCTCGACAATATTTTAAGTCGCGGTGGTTCTGAAGAACCGATGGTATTGTTCGAGCGTTTCCGTGGTCGTAAACCTGAATTAGATGCGATGTTGAAGAGCTACGGTATTCATGGCTAATCACATTGCTATCCAATTAATCTGTGAAGAGGGTGCCGATGCAGGCACCCTTGCTCAACTTGCTGAAAAATGGCAACTCACTCATACGCCTGATGCTTTAATGGCATTAGTGCTAACCCCTGAAAACCTACAACTACGAAAAATGGATGAACCCAAATTGGGCGGCATTTTTGTGGATTTTGTTTCAGGTGCTATGGCACATCGCCGAAAATTTGGGGGAGGACGA
Organism: Providencia sp. PROV033; assembly: GCF_028484855.1. NCBI lineage: Bacteria > Pseudomonadati > Pseudomonadota > Gammaproteobacteria > Enterobacterales > Morganellaceae > Providencia > Providencia sp. PROV033. Next base: position 4,345 of record NZ_JAMPSW010000029.1, read on the forward strand.
GGCGAAGCTGTTGCAAAAGCCGTGGGAATTAAAAAAGAATACCTGCCTGATGTTATTGATGCGACGGCGGGTTTAGGTCGAGATGCCTTTGTACTCGCAGCATTAGGTTGTAAGGTGCGAATGTTAGAGCGTCACCCTGTGGTGGCAGCACTCCTCGATGATGGTTTACAGCGCGGTTATCACGATCCTGAAATTGGTGAATGGTTGCAATCACGTATGTCACTGATCCACGCATCAAGCATTACAGCATTAGCTGAAATCACTGAAGCGCCTGACGTTATTTACCTCGACCCGATGTACCCACATCGACAAAAAAGTGCATTGGTGAAGAAAGAGATGCGGGTGTTTCAGTCATTGGTCGGGGCTGATGATGATGCTGATTCTTTATTAGCTCCAGCCATTGCGCTGGCTAAACGCCGTGTTGTGGTTAAGCGACCTGATTACGCTGAACCGCTTGCGGGGCAAAAAGCACCTTCAGCAGTCACAACCAAAAGCCATCGATTTGATATCTATCCCTGTATTAAACACAGCGATTAAAACGTAACGGCGAAGGGCGTTTGTACGGTTTATCACAGACAAACTTGCACGACCGCCCTTTCGCTTACGTTTTGAGTTAAACCTTACACAACGCCTTGTGCAAACATAGCATCAGCGACTTTAACAAAACCTGCAATATTCGCGCCTTGGACGTAGTTGGTTTGTTTGGCTTCGCCACCGAATTCAACACAGTGGTGGTGAATGTCCAACATGATGTGGTGTAAACGCGTATCCACTTTTTCTGCTTTCCAGCTTAAACGTGCTGCGTTCTGCGCCATTTCCAGACCAGAAGTTGCAACACCGCCAGCGTTTGCTGCTTTACCTGGAGCAAACAGAACGCCAGCTTCCAGGAATAACTCAGTTGCAGGAATAGTAGTTGGCATGTTTGCGCCTTCCGCGACAGCTTTAACACCGTTTTGGATCAGCACTTTAGCCGCTTCCACATCCAGTTCGTTCTGTGTTGCACATGGCAATGCGATATCCACAGGGACACCCCAAGGTTGTTTGCCCGCTAAGTAAGTCAAACCAAACTCTTTCGCGTATTCTTCAACACGGCCGTAGTTGTTTTTGATAGCTTCTAAGCGTGCTAATTTTTCAGGTGTGAAGCCTGCTTCATCGACCACTGTACCGCTGGAGTCAGATGCAGTGATGACTTTCGCGCCTAATTCCATACATTTTTCAATGGTGTATTGAGCAACGTTACCTGAGCCAGATACTGCAACACGCATCCCTTCAAAACCTAAACCGTGACGTTTAAGCATGGCGTCAGTGAAGTAAACGAGACCGTAACCGGTTGCTTCTGGACGAATTAAGCTACCACCAAATGACAGGCCTTTACCGGTGAAAACGCAAGAGGTGTCATTAGACAGTTTTTTCATCATCCCAGTCATAAAGCCAACTTCACGACCGCCCACCCCGATATCCCCAGCCGGAACGTCAGTGTCCGCGCCTAAGTGACGATAAAGTTCAGTCATTAACGCTTGGCAGAAACGCATCACTTCACCGTGGCTTTTTCCTTTAGGATCAAAGTCTGAACCCCCTTTTGCACCACCCATAGGGAGGGTTGTTAGTGCATTTTTTAGGGTTTGTTCGAAACCTAAGAATTTCAGGATGGATAAGTTCACAGAAGGGTGGAAACGCATGCCGCCTTTGAATGGACCAATCGCAGAGCTGAATTGTACACGCCATGCGCGGTTTACTTGCACCTTGCCTTGATCGTCCATCCAACATACGCGGAACTGGATCACTCTTTCTGGCTCAACGAAGCGTTCGAGTAGTGCTTGATCGCGATATTTTGAATTTTGTTCAATGAAAGGCCAGAGAGAAGTGAATACTTCACGTACCGCTTGTAGGAATTCAGGTTGTGAAGGATCTCTTTTTTGGACAGACTCCAAGAATGAAGATAGTGTTTGCGCCATCTTTTTCTTCCTTTTTAATGTGGATATTGTTGTGAGATGCCTCACTATTTCTTATTTTTTTTTTTAGAAAATGTGAGGTCGATTTGTGTTTGCCTATTGAATATATCATTAGTTTATATTCTTAATTCAAGGTTTTTTTTTACTCATTTGAAAAAAAAATTACTTGACCTGCCAATCACTCCCTTCAGACGATTATTTTGTCACAAAAAAAACGCCTGCATAAGCAGGCGTTTTTAGTGAATAGTTTTTCAATTTGACTGTAATGAATTATTCTTCTTCATCATTCAGTGGAACAATCAGCATATCCACATGAACGGTATTAATCAGCTGACGAGCAGAAGACATCAACTTACTCCAGAAATCTTGGTGATGCCCGCAAACAACGAGGTCCATGTCGTATTTCTTGATAGCATCAACTAACACTTGACCTAAATCACCACTACCACTCAGTGTTTCTTGAATGTCATAGCCAGCACCCGCTGAAAGGTCTTTTAATGAATTACGAGTTTCATCAGTGATGCGTTGCTGCATATCACCTAAATTCACATCGATAAGACCGGTGTACAGATCCGAGTAATTAACATCAACATGGATCATGGAGACTTTGGCTCCGTACGGTTTCGCCATAGAGACAGCCTTATCCAGTAAAACTTTACTTTCAGGTGATAAATCAACCGCGACAAGAATATGTTTATAAGCCATAAGTAAACTCCTTCCAAATGCTGATTTAACTGGTGGTTAACGACGTTCACCAATATCTTATGAATATACTATACCTGCTAATAGCGATAATGAAGTGTCGTTTTGATCACATCTAGCAGATTAATTTTTAAGGATTAAAAGACAGAACATTTGATAAAACAATAACATCATTCATTCAATATTAATATATATCGACTCAAAATTCGAATTCCAATGATGCCTGTAAGTGTAATCAACAATCGATAAATTAACAGCTTGCAGCGAACAGTTTTTTGAGCTCAAAATTAGAACTAACTGCACTTTTTTTAAGCAACAATTTGTCCTACAATGAAAATAAATGATGTGTGTGCAGTATTTTGGCGGTATTTCCTTTAATGACAACGGGGCAATTTAGGTTCGTTCTAAGGAGGGGATTATGTTCAGTATAATCGCATTGTTTTGGGCATTATGCATTTTGTGCATCTTGAATATGATGCGCTATTTTTCTTCCATTCGCGTTTTATTATCTATTCTGCGGGACTCCGATCCCCTACTTTATCAATCCGTTGATGGTAATGGCTTTTTTACCACCCATGGGCAACTCAATAAGCAACTGCGCCTTGTTCGCTATATCAATTCCAAGCAATACCTTGAGCACTACGATCCTGATGTAATATTCCGTTGTGAACGTATTCGTAAGCAGTTTATGTTAATCAGCAGATTGAGCATTTTAGTCGTCGTGAGCTTGGCCTATATGCTAATCGCTAGCTAGTTTGGCGTGGCTTATTCCCTTTATTCAAACCAAAAAAATAGTGATGACCGAAGCCGGTCATCACTATTTTAGAATGCTGATTGCACCATAGAACGTTAAATAAACGCACTATCGCTGATTAAATAATCTTCAGAGCAATCCAGTACAAGACACCCGATAAAACGATAGAAACCGGAAGGGTCAGTAACCATGCCAATGCAATGCTCTTAATGGTTTTACTCTGAACACCGCCACCGTCAACAACCATTGTCCCTGCAACCGCAGAAGAAAGGACTTGCGTTGTCGAAACAGGCATTCCCGTATAACTTGCCACGCCGATAGATACAGCCGCAGTTACCTGAGCCGATACACCTTGCGCATAAGTCATCCCTTTCTTACCGATTTTCTCACCGATAGTCACTGCCACACGCTGCCAACCGAACATGGTACCGAGAGCCAGAGCTAACGCAACAGCGACGATAATCCATAATGGAGCATATTCAACGGTATACAGCAGATCATTACTCAGTTTTTTCAGTAAGCTTGCATCTTTCGCACTCGTTTCAGGTAATTTCGCCACCGCATTCGCAGTATCCGAAATACACATTAACAAGCGACGAGTTTGGTTGCGTTGCTCTGGTGTTAACTCATCATAGCTCTGAATGCCACTCAGCATCTTCTGAGCTTGACTTAAGATGATCGGGGTACGTGAACTATCACAATGGAACTCGCCTTCTTCAGGCTTGCTCTCAGCGACCATTGGCGTATTTTCAATCGCGTGGTTTAACGCTGGTTTATGTGTTTCATAGTATTGTTGCAGGTGAACCACCGCATCATGGGTTCTCGCGATATCATAACCGTTAGAATTCATGTTAACGACGAAGCCTGCTGGCGCAACACCGATAAGTACCAGCATAATCAGACCAATACCTTTTTGCCCATCGTTCGCACCGTGAGAAAAACTCACACCAACAGCGGATAGGATCAAAGCGGTACGCGTCCAAAATGGTGGTTTGCGTTTACCATCTTTCTTCTCGCGTTCAGCTGGCGTTAAGTGAATACGGCGACGTTTTTTGGTTCCACTCCAATAACGGCGTAGCACAAAAATCATCAGCCCAGCAATCACAAAACCGATAGCAGGAGAAAGAATTAAGGACATGAAAATGCTGATCATTTTAGGAATATTCAGCGCATCAACCACCGAAGATTCAGTCACAATTGCGTTGGTCAAACCAACACCAATAATTGCACCGATCAGCGTGTGAGAACTTGATGCAGGAATCCCTAAATACCAGGTTCCAAGGTTCCAGATGATAGCTGCCAAGAGCAATGAAAAGACCATTGCAAGGCCGTGAGCAGAACTCACGTTAAGGAGAAGGTCTGTTGGTAAAAGATGAACAATGGCGTATGCCACGCTCAACCCTCCCAGCAAGACACCGAAAAAGTTAAATACCCCGGCCATGACAACCGCAAACTGAGCACGCATTGCTCGGGTGTAGATCACCGTCGCGACCGCGTTAGCAGTATCATGAAAGCCATTAATCGCCTCATAGAACAGCACAAATAACAGTGCTAGAACTAACAAAAGACCTGTGTAAAATTCTAAACCTGTAAAAAGATGTAGCATAGACGTTAAGCCATTATATGTTGGACATGAACGCGGCGCATTATCAGTGACAAACGCTAGCGGTGGAAGCGAAATCTGACCTTTTTTTGATTTAAATACTAATCAAAAAAGCATCAAACACAAACTATCCCTTTAATATCATTTGGTTACCATAATTAAAGTTATTCTGAATTTTTGAAACTTTTTTATGATAATTTGTGAATATAAGGGGGAAATAGTCTTTTTTCGCGATTTTTCCTAATTATAATACGTCTACCGTACTTTTCATTAATTCTTCGTTGATCCGTTGCATTACAACCGGCGCTAAATCGCGTAAAATAGCGGTATTAATTATCGTAATTACTATTAAAATCAAATATATAGAGAATTTCAATTGTGAGAAATATCGATGTTATTATTTTAGGTGCAGGTGCTGCTGGGCTATTTTGTGCTTCACTCGCGGGTAAGCGCGGTTTAAACACCCTTGTGCTGGATAATGGCAAAAAATTAGGGCGTAAAATTTTGATGTCCGGTGGTGGTCGATGCAATTTCACCAATATGTACGCCGATCACAATAACTACCTTTCAACCAATCCTCACTTTTGTAAGTCAGCACTTGCTCGCTATACACAATGGGACTTTATTGAACTAGTCGGTAAATACCAAATTCCTTATCACGAAAAAATGCTAGGGCAGCTATTTTGCGATAATAGCGCACAAGATATTGTCGATATGCTGCAAAATGAGTGTGATTTGCCCAACATTACGATAAAACTACGTAGTGAAGTCACTCAAGTAGACAAAACAGATGAAGGTTATGTTGTTACTGTAAACGGAACTCAAGTAAGTGCTCGCTCACTTGTAGTCGCAACGGGTGGACTCTCAATGCCAGGTTTAGGTGCAACACCGTTTGGCTATCGCCTTGCTGAGCAATTTGGGCATACAATCATCCCTACCCGTGCAGCTTTAGTACCATTTACCTTACACAAACCGCTGTTAGAAGCCCTACAAGCGCTTTCCGGTGTATCTGTCGCGGCAACCGTCACTTCCGCCAGCGGTGTCCTATTCAAAGAAAACATCCTGTTCACCCACCGAGGATTATCAGGACCTGCAATTTTACAAATTTCAAATTACTGGCAACCCGGTGAGTATGTGAGTATTAACTTACTTCCAGAAATTTCTCTGGAGGACTATCTCACTACAGAAAAACAGCGACATCCTAATCAATCACTGAAAAATACATTGGCTACACAGTTGCCTAAGCGCTTAATCGAAGTCTTACAACAATTAGGGCAAATCCCCGACTGCCCGCTAAAACAACTTAACCACGCACAAATCGACTCTCTCAATGACACATTGCATAACTGGCAAGTGCAGCCGAATGGCACCGAAGGCTACCGTACTGCAGAAGTCACCCTTGGTGGCGTCGATACTCATGAAATCTCATCAAAAACGATGGAGTCCCTCAAATCATCTGGACTCTATTTCATTGGGGAAGTCCTTGATGTCACGGGTTGGCTAGGTGGCTATAATTTTCAATGGGCGTGGAGCTCAGCTTCTGCTTGTGCAGAAAGCTTACCCCATCACATGAAGTAGCCCATTTTATTTAATCCATTGAAAAATAATGGATATTATTTATTTTCAACCAAATCAGTTAGTTGAGCAGCGGGTTTAAATAAATCTAAAATTGGTTAAAAATAACCCTTTACAAACGATAGTGATAACCATTATCATTATCACATCTTCCGCAGGTGACTAACTTAGTCAGTCTCTTGTAGGAGGTACGACATTGCTCACATTGCTTCCAGTGTTTACTTTAGCCAGCTTAATGCTGGCTATTTTTTTATCTATAACTTTCTACAAATCACCTCTATTTGGACCTTTCAGTAACCTGCTGACCCCCTCACTTCCATACGGCAAATAACCATTGTGATACGCCTCAATCTTATTCAAATTTTTTGGATCCTATGGTTAATGACCCCTACTTTTCTCTTTCTACAATTTGGCTAAACTGTCATCAACAAGTTAAGCAAGAGCCCAATGAAAATGGGATATCCGCTTTTAAGGAGATGACTCAATGATCTATTTACGCCAAGCAAATGAACGTGGACACGCAAACCACGGTTGGTTGGACAGTTGGCACACGTTCTCATTTGCTAACTATTACGATGAAAAATTTATGGGTTTCTCAGCGTTAAGAGTCATCAATGAAGACTACATCGCTGCGGGACAAGGGTTTGGTACTCATCCCCACAAAGATATGGAAATTCTGACCTATGTTCTTGATGGTGCCGTTGAGCACAAAGATAGCATGGGGAATATGGAGCAGATCCCTGCGGGCGAATTCCAAATCATGAGTGCGGGAACAGGAGTTCGCCACTCAGAATACAATCCTGATAACGAAAAAGAACTGCGTTTATACCAAATTTGGATTATTCCAGATAAAAACGGCATTGAACCACGCTATGAGCAAAAACGTTTTGACTCAAAAAGTGGTAAACAATTGGTGTTATCACCAGATGCACGCGATGGCTCATTGAAAGTAAACCAAGATATGACGTTATGGCGTTGGGCGCTCCCTGCTAATGAGCAAAGCAACTATGACATTGCAGAAAAACGCGTTATTTGGATCCAAGTCGTCAAAGGTAATATCGAAGTGAATGGTCAAAAAGCAACCACCAGTGATGGTTTAGCGATTTGGCAAGAAAAGCAGCTGACAATTAAAGCTGATGAAGAGAGTGAAATTTTAATCTTTGACTTACCCGCTGTGGAATAAATCCTCCGGTAAGTAAACGCTAACACCAATGGGAAAGGCTCTACATGACTGTAGAGCCTTTTTTTATACCCTATGCCCGCTATTACAGTTTAGGACCGGCTTTAACCAGTGCTGCACCTGCTGGGGTATCAGTGTACTTATCGAAGTTCTTCACGAAACGATCGGCTAAATCTTTAGATTTCTCATCCCACTGAGATTTGTCCGCGTAAGTATTACGTGGGTCAAGGATATTAGTATCCACGCCCGGTAATGCGGTTGGGACTTCTAAATCAAAGACTGGCAGCTTGATAGTATCCGCTTTTTCGATATCACCACTTAAGATTGCATCGATGATTGCACGCGTGTCTTTAATAGAAATACGTTTGCCTGTACCGTTCCAACCTGTGTTAACTAAGTAAGCTTTCGCTCCTGCTGCTTCCATACGTTTCACTAACACTTCAGCATATTGAGTTGGGTGCAACGATAAGAACGCCGCACCGAAACATGCAGAGAATGTTGGCGTTGGTTCAGTTACACCACGTTCTGTACCTGCTAATTTCGCAGTAAAACCAGAGAGGAAGTGATACTGAGTTTGTTCCGGCGTTAAACGAGAAACAGGTGGTAATACACCGAATGCATCCGCCGTCAAGAAGATAACTTTTGTCGCGTGACCCGCTTTAGACACAGGCTTAACGATGTTCTCGATATGATAGATTGGATAAGAAACACGGGTGTTCTCAGTTTTAGAACCATCATTGAAATCAACAGAACCGTCTGCCAATACCATGACGTTTTCCAGCAATGCATCACGTTTGATCGCGCCGTAAATGTCTGGCTCAGCTTCTTTAGACAGGTTGATGGTCTTCGCGTAGCAACCGCCTTCAAAGTTAAATACGCCGTCGTCATCCCAACCGTGCTCATCATCACCAATTAGCTTACGTTTTGGATCGGTAGACAGTGTCGTTTTACCTGTACCAGATAATCCGAAGAAAATGGCAACGTCGCCTTTTTCACCCACGTTTGCAGAGCAGTGCATAGACGCGATGCCTTTTAATGGCAGCAAGTAGTTCATCATAGAGAACATACCTTTCTTCATTTCGCCGCCGTACCAAGAACCGCCGATTAACTGCATACGCTCAGTTAAGTTGAAAGCAACAAAGTTCTCTGAGTTCAGACCTTGTTCTTTCCAATTTGGGTTTGTGCATTTAGCACCGTTCATCACAATAAAGTCAGGTTCGAAGCCAACTAATTCTTCATCAGATGGACGAATAAACATGTTTTTAACGAAATGAGCTTGCCACGCAACTTCAGTGATAAAGCGAACTTTTAAACGAGTGTCTGCGTTTGCACCACAAAATGCATCCACAACAAACAAACGTTTGCCTGATAACTGCTCAGTCACTAAGTGTTTTAAGCTGCTCCACACTTCTTGACTCATTGGCTTGTTATCGTTTTTACCTTTACCTTGGTCAGCCCACCAAACGGTATCGCGAGTGATATCATCGCGAACGATATATTTATCTTTTGGGGAACGTCCTGTAAAAATACCGGTATCAACAGCAACAGCACCTAATGTAGTGACGGTACCACGTTCATAACCTTCTAGACCTGGTTTGGTTTCTTCCTGAAATAACAGCTCATAACTTGGGTTATAAACGACTTCAGCGACGTCATGAATGCCGTACTTTTCGAGATCCTTCAGGGTAATGCTTTTAGCGCTCATTATATTGCTCCTGGTAAACATAGCTATTCTGCCGACGATCATAAATCTTTACGACTAATTAACAGCGATAGCTATCAAAGAATTGAAAAAGCATAATTTTTTTTAATTCATAATGAGACTTAGAGCACGTTATAATCCTTTAAAATTATAAAAAAAGGGTGCAAAATTGCACCCTCGTCACATAATTAGGTTGCTAAATCGTATCAGTGAAGTTGCTGATTTTGCTCATTATTTAACCCGATGATATCGGATTCAATAAATACATAGTGTGAGCCACAATATTCACACTCCATATCAATTTTTCCATCTTTGTGCAAAATATCCATAACATCTTCATGAGTTAACGTCGCTAGCGAAGCTTCGCAACGCTCACGTGAACATGTGCAACGAAACTCAACAGATTGTGGATCATACAGTGTGACATCTTCTTCATGATACAGACGATGCAGTACCTCTTTCACGTCTAACTCGCTCAGCTCTTTACCTTTGATAGTCGCAGTCAGTTGCACTAAGTGATCAAAGAACTCATGGCTCGATTCTCCCGCAGCAGGAAGAACTTGCAGCAGCATTCCACCCGCGATTGCTTTACCATCTTGTTCACTAACACGGATGAATAAACGAGTAGGTAACTGCTCTGATTGACGGAAATAAGCATCAATACTCTCTTCAATGCTATTACCTTCAATTGCTACGATCCCTTGATAACGTTCACCTTGTTTTGGTGTAATTGTAATGACAATAAACCCATTACCAATCATTTGTTGTAATGTGCTACCCGCCACAACAGGACCATCAACACGGGCGACACCGCGCATTTGTTGTAAGTTATTACCGTTAATTACCGCTAACTTAACAGGGCCATCACCTTGAATTTGAACGGTAATATCACCATCGAATTTTAACGTTGCAGTGAGTAAGCTGGTCGCTACCAGTAATTCACCCAGCAGCATTTTAACGGCTTCTGGGTAATCATGATTTTCTAAAATATGATGAAAAGTCTCATCGACAGTAATCATTTCTCCACGTACCGCATGCTGTTCAAACAGGAAACGGTGGAGTTGGTCTTGTTTAGCCATAATTTCTCTCTATTACTCAGGCAGTCTATTAAGACGATTCATGGGAATTAGTTTGTTTAAATTTTAGCAAAGTCCGACGCTCTTTTTTATCTGGGCGTCGGTCAGGATGTGGCATCGTAAGTGCATTCATTTTACGTGCCATTGCCATTTTTTCGCGTTGACTAAGGCTTTCTACTGTTTCACGGTAGAGCAATTGCGCTTCTGGAGCGCCTTTACGTTGGCTGCTGATTTCCAGCACTTCGATAGTCCGTTCGTCATTACCTTGTCGCAATTTTATCATCGCGCCGAGTTCAACAATCTTTCCAGGCTTACTTCTTTGCCCATTATAGTGAACCTTACCACCATCAATCATCTCACGGGCAATGGAGCGTGTTTTATAAAAACGTGCAACCCATAGCCATTTATCAAGGCGAACTTGCTCATCAGGCGCTTGTTTTGTAGATAACGACTTCATGGTGCCTCCTCACTCTTAGTTTGAATGCCAAACCAAAATGAGGCTCCATCATTGGGAAAGGATAATACTATCTAGAATCGGAAGGATTATCGGCCTCATAGCATTTATCGTAATATTCAGTGATTTTACGCAAACGCCGTTTGTTATTCAAAACTCGAATAATAATTAATGTTCCATTTACTAAGGTGCAAATGATCAAGAAAAAAACCAGCATTGAACGACAAACATATTCAGATAAAACATCTTCATCCAAGCGCTCATGAATCACCACTTGCAATGTGCCATTCGCATCTGTCGAAATATTCGTAACCACCCCTTCAACATCAAATGGCGTATTAATCAGAATACTAGACAAACGCTTTAGCTCATTCCATCGCTGAACTTGGTTCATTTCGCTCAATGTCGTCACTGGCACTAAATCTACCAATGGAAGGTTTTCATCATTGATCAACAACACACCACCTGGTGGCGGGCTATTCAGTTTGCGGACTTCGGTATCAAGTTCTTTCTTGATAAAATCATATGTGGTGTCTTCAACTAAGTTTTCCAAGGCATCCGCACTTCCGCCTAAGTTAGATAGTGCGCTTTTGAGTTTAATACAATGGTCTTTTTGTTCACACAATGCATTGGTTTTTAAAACAATTTCTGAAAAATCAAAGATAATATTCATCCCTGATTTCATAATTTCACGCTGTAGTCTTGGGTTAATTCCTGGGGCATCTTTATCTGGATGTAATTGATTTTTCACACTGTTCAGCAAATCAATTGCTCGATTGACAACCTCAGATTGCGGCTCTGTAATCAGATTAATATTATTCCAATACACACCAGAACAATCAAAAGGTACAAACAGCGCTTGGTTTGCATCATTTAAATTAGGCGGGCGATAACACATACCCATACCCTTGGCTAATAAGGTATCTCCCACTCTAATTTTTCGCGATGTTAAATCAGACGGATCGACAACAGTGACTTTTTTGGCGCCCTCAAGCCACGCAAAACCTAACTTAACGGGTAAACTGATCGACTGATAAGAGAACACTAACACTAAAACGCACAATGCACTGAAAAACATCAGTATATTCTTTTTAAAGCGTTTATAAGGGTAATAACGTTCCTCTTCATGAATAGAGAGGCAGCGACCGTATTTTAAAACTTCGCCCGTCGAATAGAGATCGATATTCGTGGGATGACCGAGTTCATATTTTAGGTAGGGTAGCCAATACGTTGGGTAGTGTAAATCTACCCCCCCAATCGAAATCGTTGATGAATATTTTTTGTCTAATTCTCCGTACAGTTCCCACCGTTTAGCCTGCCCATAGATGCATTGCACATCTTGATTGGGTTTAGGAAAAAGACGTAATCGAAATAACAAAAATACCCCGATAAGAAATACCACAGCCGTGAATGTGACTCCCCACCCATGAAAAATAGGGATAGAGATAATCGTTAGGTAACCAATAAAAAAGCTGAGACTGACAACGATGGCGCCTAACCATCCTGAAGAGTTGTGTAACCGATGCTCCTCTTTGCTTTCCTTACGCATTTTCAGCAGTTGGATGGTGTTAGGTTCACCTTCATGAATAGCTGCTTCAGGTTGAGTGCGTTGGTCTTCTAACGGTGTTTCCCACTCATAGTTAAATTCTTTCAAAGAGTGGTTATTGAGCCCCACAATTAAAGGCAAATGATCCGTTTCCACAATTTCCATGACATTTTGTCGTTGTAAAAACGGTTCTAATTGAGAAGGCAACTGCACTTCAATCGTATCAATAAAATAACGCCAACCTTGACCTTGCTCTTGGCGTAAATTGAATCGTGTAACAGCATTACAGATGGTTGCAACGGTAGCATTTTTTTTGATTTGCCGTGCAGGCTGAGAAGGCGAATGAAGATTCTTTGAGGCGCTGTGATTAAGGTACTGGGTAATAGTCTGGAAATCAGACTCAATCATTTTTTTGAACGCGGGTGTCGCTAGAGAGGGTATTTGATAGACACTCGAACGCCGTCCCCGCCGAAAAAACAGAACGGAAACCATTATAATTAGGCTAGCGATGATCAAAGCCAGTATAATGACGGTGTTTAGCATTTTTTTCTCAACAGAATTGCCTACCTGAAAAGCATAGCAACACAATGCCAATCACTATATAAGCCAATTCCTATTCTCTTCTATTTTTTGTTTTATTTTACAATATGTTGTAAATAAAATATTTTACTTATTAATCCGTGTGGTTTTCATAAGTAGATTATACTAACAGCATTTTATCCACCCTATAATCTCTATCATTTTTTTTTGATATGCGTCATAGTTAAAGACAATGTAAGCTTGCCCTCATGGATCCCATTCATCTGATTCGGAAATTGTTATGACAGAGTTAAAAAAACCAAAAATCCTGAATATTCAAGACATTGCTCAATCTAAATTATTCAGTATCCAATCTGTTGATCTCGAATTCAGTAATGGTGAAAAACGTGTTTATGAAAGAATGCGCCCAGCAAAACGTGAAGCGGTTCTTATTGTTCCGATTATTGATGACCATCTTATCTTGATCCGTGAATACGCCGTTGGTATCGAAAACTATGAGTTAGGTTTTCCAAAAGGAGCCGTTGACCCTGGTGAAGCCCCTCTCGATGCGGCTCAACGCGAACTCAAAGAAGAAATCGGTTATGGAGCTCGCCAGATTACACCTCTGGCAAAACTCACCATGTCTCCATCGTACTTTTCCAGCAAGATGAACATACTTATCGCTAACGACCTATTTAGCGAAAAACTTGAGGGTGACGAGCCAGAGCCTCTGCAACAGGTCAGATGGCCAATTGCACGCATGATGGAGCTCCTCGATCATCCGGACTTCAATGAAGCCCGCAATATCAGCGCACTGTTCTACGTTGAACGCTACCTAAAAAATCACGCTAAATAACCGCTCACATATTTCCTCTTAAACAATTGCACCCCATGCCAAACGGCAATGGGGTGCAGTGTATTTGCCTATCAGACAACGGGTTAAAATAGCTCTTGGCTCGCTCCACTTTCCGTTGAAATTATCGTACCCACTTCTTGAACTGCGCGCTCTTTTGGTTCCGTGCCCTCAATGAAGTACTCATTACGAGAAGGTCCGCCTGATGACAGTTTGCCAGTACGGGTATCGATAGAGACAGAAATGACCCCTTTTGGCGGCTGCATAACTTTCACAGGGACACCGTCAAGAGCTGCTTTCATAAAATCATCCCAAATCGGCTGAGCACTTTTCGCACCAGCTTCACCGCCACTGATCCCCGTACGACCTAATGTGCGCTTGTTATCATCAAAGCCAATCCATGCGGAAGCCACGATATCAGGACCATAACCGGAGAACCACGCATCTTTTGAACTATTCGTGGTACCCGTTTTTCCGCCAATATCCCGACGACCACCGAGGTCGCGACCCGCTCGCCAACCCGTACCCGACCAACCTGGTTCCCCATAAATATTAGTCACCATGGCATCACGAATTAAGAACGCCAGCGGTGTACTGATAACGTGCGGGGCATACTTGTCTTCTGGGCTAAGCTGTTCAGCGGTTGTAGAGAGCGCCATAGTCGGCTCTTGATTCACCGCGCTACTCTGCGACTGGGTAACTTCTTCCGTCGTGTCATCGCCTTCAGAATCGCTCAGCGCAATCGTACGCGCTGTGTCGCCATAAATCACCGGAATGTCTGTACACTCAGGGCAAGCAATTTTAGGCTTGGCTTCGAAAATCACTTCACCATTATGATTCTCAATTTTTAAAATGTAGTAAGGGTCAATAAGGTATCCGCCGTTTACCATCACCGCATAACCTCGCACCATTTGCATTGGTGTAAATGATGGCGCACCGAGGGCTAATGCCTCAGTACGGTTGATGTTCTCTTTCGGGAAACCAAAACGGAGTAAATAATCCGCAGCATAGTCAACCCCCATCGCACGCATCGCACGTACCATCACCACGTTTTTCGACTGACCTAAGCCTTGACGCAAGCGGATAGGACCATCGTAGCGTGGCGGTGAGTTTTTCGGGCGCCAGTCTGAACCAGCTCCCGCATCCCAGCGGCTAATCGGTACATCGTTAAGTAACGAAGCAAGCGTTAAGCCTTTATCCATTGCAGCGGTATACAAGAATGGCTTAATGTTTGAACCCACTTGGCGCAATGATTGCGTCACGCGGTTAAATTCACTCATATTGAAGTCAAAACCACCCACAAGAGCGATCACCGCACCATCATTTGGATTCAACGCAACAAACGCCGCATTGACATCAGGAACTTGCGCTAACCACCAGCTATCTTTTACCTGACGAACCCAAATTTGCTCACCGGGCTGTACCACTTTATTCACCGCAGATGGTGTGCCACCTTGCTGAGTATCTGAAATAAATTTACGCGCCCAGCGAACTCCTGCCAGTGTGATTTGAATTTCAGAGCCATCGGCCAGCATCACGTTAGCATCGCTATTCGTAGCTGCGGTGACCACCGCAGGAATGAGAGAACCGTAATTGGGTAACTTTTTCAGTTTTTCTATGATTTGTTCTTTATCCCACGCGGTTTGGCTTCCGCTCCAGAGCACTTCAGCAGGTCCGCGATAACCATGGCGAATATCGTAATCTATCAAATTATTACGTACCGCTTCTGTTGCCGCTAACTGGTCTTTACGCACAACCGTGGTATACACCTTGTAGCCATCGGTATAAGCATCTTCACCATATTTTTCATACATGGTTTGACGTGCCATTTCCGCTAAATAAGGCGCTGAAAAATCCACTTTAGGTGCATGATAAGAAGCAACAATTTTCTCACTCTTCGCTTGTTCATACTGGTCTTGCGTAATGTATTTCTCTTCTAACATTCGCATCAGCACGACGTTACGACGGTTTACCGCGCGTTCATAAGAATAAAGTGGGTTAAATGTTGATGGCGCTTTTGGCAAACCAGCAATCATCGCCATTTCACTCAGCGTCAATTCATTTACGGTTTTACCAAAATAAACATAAGCGGCTGCCCCCACCCCATAGGCTCGGTTACCTAAATAAATTTTATTTAGGTACAGCTCCATAATTTCATCTTTGGTAAACAATTGTTCAATACGAATTGCCAGAAATGCCTCTTTGGCTTTACGCATTAGCGTTTTTTCTGGACTTAAATAGAAATTTCTCGCCAGCTGCTGAGTAATTGTACTCGCACCTTGGGATGCATGACCCGATGAAGCCATCACAGTCACCGCACGGAAAATACCAATTGGGTCAATGCCATGGTGCTCATAGAAACGGCTATCTTCAGTGGCAATAAACGCATGCACCAACATCGGAGGAATGTCAGCTAATGGTAATGGAATACGACGTTTCTCACCATATTGGGCGATCAGTTCATTATCTGCACTGAATACCTGCATTGGCGTTTGCAGACGAATGTCTTTCATTGTTGCAACGTCAGGTAGCTCACCTTCGACATATTTATACATGCCATAAATCGAGGCGCTTCCCAAAAAAATGCAACAGAAAACCAGAATTAAAAAATATTTTACGAACTTCACCGAAGAATTCCCATACGCAACTGACAGGCGGGTTTAGATATCACTGCCGCATAGTATAAAGCTTATACAGCCCAATAGAAAACGTAATTTAATTGCTAATGATAAGGATATTATGTATGTATTCACCAAAATGGCACATAGGAATTGAGCTATCGCAACACCACATCCAATTAGTCGCTGCGAAAAAACATCGCAAATTCTGGTCGTTATGTGAATGTTGGCAACAAGAGCTACCTTTTGACAGCTCATTACACGTACTTGACGAATACCGAGTAATTCTACGCAATATTTTGCGCCAATGGCGTCAGAAATTACCTAAAAACTGTTCCGTTTCGATTGCATTACCCTCATTACGCTCGCTTAAGAAACAACTCTCGCTTCCCAACCAAATGAGCTTACAGCAACCTGAACTTAACTGGTATTTACGCGCTCAAATTGACCAACTCTTCCCGATGCAAGCACAAGAGCTGACAGTAGATTATCGGATCATTGGGCAACAAGTTTACTTTCATGCCGCTCGCCAATCTGATATTACCTTTTGGCAAAATTTATTACAGGAAACGGGTTACCATCTGGTTGCTATCGATATTGCACCGATTGCGCTGCGCTATCTTGCAAAATATGCACAATTACCCGATGAGTGCTGGATTGTTTATTATCGTCAAAATGAGTGGCTCTGGTCAGGACCCGTCAGCCAACCTGCAAACTATAACCATATTCAAAATAGTCAATTAACACATATCCATCAAATTCAGCCCTTATTGACCGATAATCCCGATGCACTAGCATTACCAATTTACTGTATTAGCGATCAAGATATTCCAGATGCACAAAATCAATGGGATTTACTGCAAGCTTTTCACCACTACCCCATCAAGTTACCTCATCAATTAGGAAGTTTTGTGATTGCGGCCGGACTCGCATTACGCCATGGGGACCGTTGATATGCACCAAGTTAATTTTCTCCCTTGGCGCATGAATCAACTCATTCATCAACGCCGCTATTTTTTTATTATCATCTTCACGAGCTGCATGACAACTGCCACTATTTTTGGTTATTTAGTGGGTTTGCTTCTGCTAGATATTTCACAAAACCACTATCGCCTTGCTGCTCATCAGCAACATCAACAACGTACTGAGCAGCTAAAAATACAGTTACAAACACAGCAACAACAATTAGAAAAGCTCACTCTTCGGCAAACCCAACGTCGAACTTATACTCAACACAATCAATCTCTACTTGATTTATTAACCTCACTGTCCAATTTAACGCCCCCTAAAAGCTGGTTATCTTCCTTCCAGCTACAAGCGGGACATCTAGAAGTCAACGCACTCAGTTATCGTTTTGAAGATCTTAATGTGCTTTTGGCTCAATTTAGCCAAACGCCACAGGTTAGCAATGTGCAGCTACGCAAACTACGGCGAGTTGATACCCTACATCAGTTACATTTAATCGCTGATTATCAAGGGGTTTCGAATGAATAGCAGTCTGGATAAGCAGAAAGACCAGCACGTCGAATATGGGCGATTTTGGTATCGACCACGGTGGCAGCAGTATCTTGTACTGCCTTTGACTCTGGCTACACTGCTTGCTAGCGGCTATATTTTTATTTGGAAAGATAAGCAAAATCAGTTAGCAAACTTACGGCAAGATAATGTCATTTTCGCACATAAAAACCAAGAAAGTAGCCAGTTTTTCGCCCAAAATCCGACACGCTTTTGGATAGAACAAGAAATGGCTTCATTGGATTTCGATGAAGAAACCATTCCCGACTCCCAATACCTCGTTCTTCATTTACAACGGCTAGTTTCTCACGCTAACGTGGTTTTAAATCAGCTTCAGCCAACAGATCCAACGAATTCTCATTACCAACTTGAGATCCAAGGAAAATTTAAGGATCTCCTTGAATTCATGCGCTCACTCATGATCTTTCTACCTCAGCCGCACTGGCAATTCTCTAACGTTATCTTCACCACGAAAAACCAGATACTCACAGCCCATTTATCTCTCTCATTTATCAAGGATGAACAACAGCACAATGAGCAACACTAATTTTTTCACTATTCTGTTAACGCTATGCATAACACTTTCGGGATATGCTCAATCCCCCCGAGATCCCTTTGAGCCAATCCTGCCGACATTGGAAGATACGCAACTTTTAGATGCCATCATCCCACCTAAAGCAGAGATCACACTGACAGAAAAAATATTTCCGCTCGTCTCTATCGATGCCAACAGCACTTACCAACAAATTACTCAGCCAAATATGCACCTACTTTCAAGTAACGGTAAGGCTCATGTCGATACCATCACCAACAGTTTAATCATCACGGATACCCAAGAACGCTTCGCATTAATTGAAACATGGCTAACGCAAAAAGATATTCCCCAGCAACAAGTGCAAATCACGGCTCACATAATTAGTAGCTCACGTACAGCCTTGCAAGCACTGGGGTTAGAGTGGGGAGTCCACAATGATTCAGCAACGGATGGGCATCATAGTCGTTATAACCGATACAGTAGCCAGTCGGGGCAAATGGCGTTAAATGTTTTACGACTTGGAGAGGGATTACTCGAAATGAAGCTCAATGCCTTAGAAAAAGAGAATTTACTGTCTATTATTGCGAGCCCACGCTTAGTTGCCTCCCATAAGAATCCCGCAAGCATTCAACAAGGGAGCGAAATTCCTTATGTCACCACTTCAGAGAAAAAAAGCCACGTACAATTTAAAGATGCGGTATTGGGTATGGAAGTGACCCCGACAATTTCTCGTAATGACAACGTCGAAATGGTATTAAAAATCAGCCATAACTCCCCAGATACTGCCTTAACAACCAATCCTAATCAGCATTTAGCCATTAATAAGCAAGAGATAGCGACCTCAGTCACCATCAAAAATAACAACACATTAATTCTTGGCGGTATTTTTCAGCAAAAGCAGGAAAAAACAGATTCAGGGGTCCCTTTTCTGTCACAAATCCCATTATTAGGAAACTTATTTATCAATAAGACACAACATGTTGATAAACGTGTTTTAGTGGTATTTATTACACCAAAACTTATTAATATTTAGCGTAAAAAATAACACTCATACATTCAATTAGTTGAATGTTCAAAGCATCAAAGTGCCGTGAAATTATTACTTTTTGTGCCATAAACCTACCGGATAAATTTGACGCTGAGGTCGTTTTAGCATACAAGGTTATCCATTGAGTGTTCTAACTATCGGTAGATGAAAGAACAAACTATCAGCCGCTTATAAAATAGCTACATAAATTTTACTTTATAATTAACAGGTTAGATTATTTTCACGGACTAATCGACCTGTTAATAAGCTCACTAAACAGTGCATAATGTAATGTAGACGGCTCAAATATATAGAAACCCGCAACGAAGAATATGGCACTTTGTTTTCTAAGTGCCATATTTATATAGTTGCAATTCAGGTTGATGTATTGAGATAATTTTCTTATCTGATCTCACATCATCACTTATGAGGTTTCAGTTTAGGTCCCGCCGCTAATTCGATTGGCGGGGCGGGTGATCATTAACGAATAATCGTAGTAATACCAAAAAACATGGCAGAGAAACGCAATATCTTTCTGGTTGGACCAATGGGAGCCGGAAAAAGCACTATTGGTCGTCAGTTAGCTCAACAGCTTAATATGGAGTTTTTTGACTCCGATCACGAGATTGAAAAACGCACTGGCGCAGATGTAGGTTGGGTATTCGACCTAGAAGGTGAAGAAGGCTTTCGCGATCGCGAAGAAAAAGTCATCAATGAACTCACCGAAAAACAAGGCATTGTCTTAGCGACAGGTGGTGGCTCTGTTAAATCCAAAGAGACACGTAACCGCTTGTCTGCTCGTGGGGTTGTCGTGTATCTCGAAACCACCATTGAGAAGCAATTATCCCGCACGCAGCGCGATAAAAAACGTCCTCTATTACAAGTGGATGAACCTGCTCGCGAAGTTTTAGAGAAATTAGCTGATGAACGCAATCCTATGTATGAAGAAATAGCAGATATTACTATTCATACAGATGAGCAAAGCGCCAAAGTTGTTGCTAACCAAATCATTGAACTGTTAGAAAAAAACTAATTTTTATACATCAAAAGTCATGAATTCAAGGTAAAGCAAGATGGAAAAAGTCACTGTTACGCTGGATGAACGCAGTTATCCAATCAATATTGCACCCAGTTTATATCAACAGCAGGATGCATTTTGGCCACTAACTGCAGGCCAGCGAGCAATGATAGTGACGAACGAAACCCTCGCCCCACTTTATCTGCATAAGATCCAAACTGTTCTTGAAGCCTCAGGCGTAAAAGTTGATTCCATCATCCTGCCTGATGGCGAACAGTATAAATCTTTATTCATCATGAATGATGTTTTTACCGCATTACTCGAAAAGCACCATAACCGAGATACAACCCTCATCGCCTTAGGTGGGGGAGTTATCGGTGACTTAACTGGATTCGCAGCAGCGAGCTATCAACGAGGCGTACGTTTTATTCAAGTGCCTACAACATTACTTTCCCAAGTGGACTCTTCGGTGGGTGGAAAAACAGCGGTTAACCATCCGTTAGGGAAAAATATGATCGGGGCATTTTACCAGCCGGCTTCCGTGGTCATTGACCTTGATTGTTTAAAAACCTTACCTAAGCGTGAGCTCTCTTCAGGTCTAGCTGAAGTTATCAAATACGGCATCATTCTTGATGGTGAATTTTTTAGCTGGCTCGAAGAAAACATTGATGCGTTAATGGCGCTGGATAACCAAGCCATGGCGTACTGCATTCGCCGTTGTTGTGAATTGAAAGCACAAGTTGTTGCCGCCGATGAAAAAGAAACTAGTGGGCTGCGAGCATTATTGAATTTAGGGCACACATTTGGTCATGCGATTGAAGCCGAAATGGGCTACGGCGTATGGCTTCATGGTGAAGCTGTTGCCGCAGGGATGGTCATGGCCGCGAAAACCGCTGAACTTATCGGTCAATTTACGCCAGAGCAAACTGACCGTGTCATCGCCCTGTTAAAACGCGCAGAACTTCCAGTCACCGGACCAGCAAAAATGCAGCCCGATGACTATTTACCTCACATGATGCGAGATAAAAAAGTCATGGGAGGCAAATTGCATCTTATCCTTCCAACCACAATTGGTCATTCAGAAATGCGTTCCGATGTGGATGCCTCAACGGTTACTGCCGCCATTTCGGCTTGCATACCATAAAAATCACCGAACTAAGTAAAAAGCATTAATTAGCTCCTGAATATTTTCAGGGGTTTTAAAATGTTACTGGCAGATATCCACTAAAGCCGTTAAATTATAACGCTATGCCTAGCACCTATAACGAATCACAAACAAGATAGTCGCAGTCTCATTGAAATTGGAATGAAATTGCTAAACAATCTATTCTTTAAATGTGAGCAGAAGCAACTGCTTAGTCGTGAACAGGTCGTAATGATAAGAGACATTTTATCTCTACTACAGGCGAACTAATTTCGGGAGAGGAAAATGGACGAATTTAAACCAGATAATCAGCCTCAAGTGCAAAATGATTTAAGGCCTGATACATCAGATAGACCAACCGGACGCTCGCGCCCTGCTGCTGCGGCTAAGCCAAAAATCGCGTTATCACGTCAACACATCATGATTGGTGTAGGCGTTTTAGTGCTATTGCTGCTGATAATTGCCATCAGTTCTGCATTGAAAGCACCAACAGAACACGAGAAATTACAAACAGATAGTGCTAACCAACGTAATATTGATTTATCAGGTTCTTCATCACTAACGAATTCAAATACCCAAACTCCAACGCAACCACAAACAGGTCAAGCGCAAGAGTTAAATGGTCAGCAAATCAACCCAATGCCAACGCAAGCCGACACTCAGACACAACAAAATGGTCTTGGTGAGCGTATTGAAATTCCTGGTGATGTTGCCGATGCTCTCAGTCAAGGTCAAAGCCTGCCATCTGACGGCACTACCACGCCACCACAAAACGTGACTCCATTGACGCAACCGCAAGTTAAACCTGTGGAAAAACAGCCAACAGTGAAACCTGTCACACCAGAAAAAACTCAGCCTAAAACGACTAAGCCGGTTGAACAAAAACAGCCTGCCCAGCCAAAAACAACCACGAAATCGACGACTAGCACAAGCTCAAATAGTCATGCAGCTGCACCATCTGGTAGCTATACATTACAATTAAGTAGCGCAAGTCGTTCAGATACACTGGAAGCTTTCGCAAAAGAGAATAAACTTGCTAACTATCAAGTGTATAAAACCATTCGTAATGGACAAACTTGGTATGTTTTAATCCACGGAAACTACAGCTCAGTGAACGAAGCAAAAAATGCAATTGCGACCTTACCTGCCGCAGTGCAAGCGAAGAAACCGTGGGTGCGTAATATGAAACAAGTTAAACAGGATCAAAAATAACAACGTTTTTCCCCGGGCGCATTATGTTGTCCTGAAAGAGCCGCCAAGTGGCGGCTCTAAACGATTGTAATAATAAGACGGCATGAAAAAGAAACGCGCTTTTTTAAAATGGGCTGGGGGTAAATACCCTCTTGTGGATGAGATCAAAAAACACCTTCCACAAGGTAATTGCTTAATAGAACCTTTTGTTGGTGCAGGATCGGTGTTTTTAAATACTAACTACGATTCATATGTACTGGCAGACATAAACAGTGATCTCATCAACCTCTACAATACGGTTAAATATCGCTCTGAGGCTTTTATTGAAGAAGCTCAGCGGCTGTTCACACCTGAATTTAATACTTCAGAACAGTATTATTTAATGCGTAAAACATTTAACCAATCAGATGACCCTGCTAAACGCAGTATTCTCTTTTTGTATCTTAATCGCCATTGTTATAACGGACTATGCCGTTACAACTTACGAGGGGAATTCAATGTCCCTTTTGGGCGCTATAAAAAACCGTATTTTCCAAAAGACGAGCTCTTGTGGTTTGCAGAAAAAGCCCAGAAAGCCACGTTTGTAACACAGTCTTACAGCAAAACATTACTCGACGCCCCAATGGGCTCAGTGATTTACTGTGATCCGCCTTACGCTCCGCTATCTGAAACTGCGAATTTTACGGCATATCACACCAACTCATTTAGTGCTCAAGAACAACAAAATCTCGCTTTGTTAGCACATAAGCTATCATCTGAGCGCGAGATCCCAGTTCTTATCTCAAATCATGAGACCCCGATGACCCGAGAGTGGTATCATCAGGCACAATTACATATCGTGAAAGTACGTCGCACCATTAGTAGAAATATTTTGAACCGTGCCAAAGTCAACGAGCTTTTGGCTTTATATGCGGGAGCATCTAAAAAATAATAGGTGCTGTCAGATAACGACGAATAATCGGAGACAATTATGAAAGATTTTCTCATTGCCCCATCTATTTTATCTGCTGACTTTGCACGTTTAGGCGAAGATACCGCCAAAGTTCTTGCTGCAGGCGCAGACATTATCCATTTTGATGTCATGGATAACCACTACGTACCGAACCTCACGTTCGGTGCGCCAATCTGCAAAGCGCTACGCAATTACGGTATCACCGCGCCAATTGATGTTCATTTAATGGTTAAACCTGTCGACCGTATCATCCCTGACTTTGCAAAAGCGGGAGCAACTCACATTAGCTTCCACCCAGAAGCCAGCGAACACATCGATAGAACGCTACAACTCATCAAAGAGAATGGTTGCACCGCAGGTCTGGTATTTAACCCAGCAACCCCGCTAAGCTATCTGGATTATGTGATGGATAAAGTCGATATGATCCTACTGATGTCAGTTAACCCAGGATTTGGTGGTCAATCTTTTATTCCACAAACCCTGAACAAATTGCGCCAAGTTCGTAAACTAATTGATGAAAGTGGTTATGATATTCGCTTAGAGGTCGATGGTGGTGTGAAGGTGAATAACATTGCAGAAATTGCCGCAGCAGGTGCAGACACCTTCGTTGCTGGCTCCGCAATTTTTGACCAGTCCGATTATAAAAAAGTCATCGATGAAATGCGCCAAGAATTAAAAAAGGTATCTCAATGACACATGCGGTTTTAGAAAGTATTAAAGCAATTGCGTTTGATTTAGATGGCACCCTCGTTGATAGCGCCGGCGGTTTAGCGGACGCCATCGATAAAACGCTGGAAGAACTTAACCTGCCACCAGCAGGTAAAGAGCGCGTCTCCATCTGGGTAGGCAACGGCGCCGATATGCTCGTCGAGCGCGCGCTAAAATGGGCGGGAATGACGGTTACTCCAGAGCGACAAAAGCAAGCTCGTATACGCTTCGATGAACACTATGCAACAACCGTTAATACCGGCAGCCAGCTGTTTCCTGAAGTCAAAGAGACCCTCGAAACGATTGCAAAACACAATATGCCAATGGCCATTGTGACCAACAAACCGACCCCGTTTGTGGCGCCACTATTAGAAAAATTGGGTATTGATAGCTACTTTTCATTAGTGCTTGGTGGTGACGATGTTGTGAAAACTAAACCACACCCAGCGCCACTCTATTTAACAATGGGTCAGTTCGGTTTACGCAAAGAAGAATTGCTTTTTGTCGGCGATTCCCGTAATGATATTATCGCAGCCCACAATGCTGGCTGCCCAAGCGTAGGGCTAACCTACGGCTACAACTATGGTGAATCAATCGCAATTACCGAGCCCGACTACGTGTTAAGCCACTTTTCTGAGCTACTTTCCGTTATTGATTTAGCAAAATAAAATCCCCAATAATTCGAGCTACCCATTCACTACGTCGCTCGAAACCTAAAAGGGTATAAAAAAATACTACAAGGACATACAAAGAAATGAGTACACCCACTGAGAAATCTAAACAACCCCATAAACCTATTGTATTCAGCGGCGCACAGCCTTCCGGTGAATTAACCATCGGTAACTACATGGGTGCGTTACGTCAGTGGGTTAAGATGCAAGATGATTTTGACTGCATTTACTGTATCGTTGACCAGCACGCCATTACCGTTCGCCAAGACCCAACTGAACTGCGTAAAAGAACTCTCGATACATTAGCGCTCTACTTAGCTTGTGGTATTGATCCGAAGAAAAGCACCATTTTCGTTCAATCTCATGTACCACAACACGCACAATTAAGCTGGGCATTAAACTGCTACACCTATTTCGGCGAACTCAGCCGCATGACCCAGTTCAAAGACAAATCTGCTCGCCACTCAGAAAACATCAACGCGGGTCTGTTTGACTACCCAGTTCTGATGGCCGCCGATATTCTGGTTTATCAAACTAACCAAGTTCCTGTCGGTATTGACCAGAAACAGCACCTTGAACTGAGCCGCGATATTGCTCAACGCTTCAATGCAATTTACGGTGATATTTTCACCGTACCAGAGCCATTTATCCCAACCGATGGCGGTGCTCGTGTAATGGCATTACAAGAGCCAACGAAGAAGATGTCTAAGTCTGATGACAACCGTAATAACGTCATTGCACTGTTAGAAGATCCGAAATCGGTAGTGAAGAAAATTAAACGTGCCATGACTGACTCTGAAGAGCCACCACGTATTTGCTACGATGTTGAAAATAAAGCAGGAGTTTCTAACCTATTAGACATCCTTGCAGGTGTGACAGGCAAAAGTGTGAAAACACTGGAAGCTGAGTTTGAAGGTCAAATGTACGGTCATCTGAAAGGCGCTGTTGCTGAAGCAGTTTCTGACATGCTAACGAACTTACAAGCGCGCTACCATGAGTTCCGTAACAACGAAGCGTTACTGAACCAAATTATGGATGAAGGCGCGACTAAAGCAGCGGCTCGCGCTCAAGAAACCTTAGACAAGGTTTACGATGCGATCGGCTTTGTGAAACGTCCACAGCTGTAATCTTAAGTCGCTATTTAATAGCAAAAAGCCAATTAACTCTCACTGTTAATTGGCTTTTATTTTATCTGTAGTCCACTTACTTCGCGGTGTATAACTTACCGTCTTTAATCAGTCCCTGCTTTAATAGCTCGCCATCTTGTCCACGCTCTTCAAGAACACCTTCCGCGACTCCATTCACAAAACTCGTTTTAAGATGCAGATTATTTTTCGGTGTATCGTAGTAGGATTTATAATCGCCGTTGAGTCGGTCATTGCTGTATCCCATCTCAGTATCTAAATTCCCATTAGGATGGTAAGACTTAATGACGCCATCCACTTTGCAATTTTTTATAGGAATAAACATTTTTGGCTGACCATTTTTATAATAAACCGTGATGCTCTTATCTAAGCAGTTGTTTTTCACCCACGATTTAAACTGAATGGCACCATTTCCATAACGTTCGATATAGTCCCCGTCCGGTGCTCCTTCAGGAATATCCAGCTCTGGCATTCTCAAGCTTTCTAGCTCTTTAAACTCTTCTAACTGGATGCCATTGTTATCATACTGAGGTACGGGTTGAGAAAGGCATCCAGATAACATAAAGGCAACAGAAAATGCCATAGCGATATTAATAGTTTTCATAACAATCCTTTTAACGGAATCACGGGTTCACACGGAGACATCATACCTATTTAGTATTCCTGATCGTTCATGTTTAAGATGAATAAATGAAGAGGAACGCTCCGATTTTGGCTAATCCGAAGCATACTAGAAACCCACATTCAACTCACTTATCAATGCTTTGATTGTTCTATTTTCAGAACAATCAAACCTATTTTTGCCTCTACTCACCCAGCTTTAGCTCTTCTATTATTAGTTCATCGAAATGATGAGTTCATAGAGCTGATCAGTTTATAAAACCAGTTTGGAGTCACACCATGAAAAAGATTATTGGTATTTATCAATCCCCACGTAGCCACTGGGTTGGTGATGGTTTCCCTGTTCGCTCGATGTTTAGCTACAACAATCACGGGAAATACTTGAACCCATTTTTACTGTTGGATAGAGCGGGTCCGCACCCATTCCCTGCATCTGAAGGGGATAATCGTGGTGTTGGCGAGCATCCGCATAAAGGCTTTGAAACCGTCACCATCGTATATGACGGCGAAGTCGCTCACCACGACTCTACGGGTGAAGGAGGCGTGATTGGTCCAGGCGATGTGCAATGGATGACCGCTGCATCAGGAATACTTCATCAAGAATATCAGTCTGATAACTTTATGAAAAATGGCGGAACCTTAGATATGGTACAACTGTGGGTTAATTTACCCGCTAAAGATAAACTTGCCGCACCGGGATACCAGCTATTGGCGAGCGATACCATTCCAACCATTAGCCTCGCGAATGAAGCAGGTACGTTACGAGTCATTGCCGGTGATTATTTAGGAAACACGGGTGCCGCACGCACATTTACCGCCCTTGATGTGTGGGATCTGCGTTTAAATAAAGGCAAGGTCATAGGATTACCGACTAAATCAGGTCGTAACGTTGGATTGGTTATGCTCAAAGGCAGTCTCTTTGTGGATGGGCATACCGCATTGAATGAAGGCGAATTGATGATTTTGGATGCTACAGATAGCAATGTGCTGTTAGAAGCCACTACCGATGAGGCTTTAGTGCTGCTGCTCAGCGGTGATCCTATCGATGAGCCAGTGGTGGGTTATGGTCCATTTGTCATGAATACGAGCCAAGAAATCAATGAAGCAATTAATGATTTCAATAGTGGCAAGTTTGGGCGCATCCCGAATGCCTGCTAGTCATAATGTCCTCTGAATTTTCAGGGGACATTATTTTTCTCCTGCCACCATATTCTCTGCCAAATAAGTGAGAAATAACTGAACTGCGGGTAACAACCCTTTACGGGAAGGGTACACGGCATGAATGATATCTTCCGGAAATTGCCATTGCGGTAACACCTCAACCAGCTCCCCACTTTTTAACTCTTTTTCAACCACGCCCTGTGGCAAACGAGCAATACCTAACCCTTTTACTGCTGCCCGGTACAATGTCAAAATATCAGTCGTTGCCAATTTTGGGGTCACATGAACCGTCACACTAAGATCATCGCTGTTTTTCAATGAAAGTGTATAACGCTGGGAATGCTCAGTATTGGCGAGAATAGGATAATCCACCAGCTGCTCTGGCGTTGAAGGGTAACCTTTTTCGTTAAATAAGCTTGGGCTTGCAATTAAAATTCGCCGAGAATACCCCAGCACTTTCATCATCAACCCTGAATCATCAAGGGGGAGCGAACGTACTCGCAGCGCTAAATCCAGCCCTTCACTAATGACATCAACAGGACGATTTACCGCGAGAATTTGCACATCGATATCTGGGTATTTCGCCATAAAATCAATCAATGTATCTTGCAAATATACCTGTAATAAAGTCACTGGGCAGGAGAGTTTTATCGTCCCTTTTGGGTGAGTTTGAACTGAACAGATCAGCTCGTGAGCAATATCCGCTTCTTCCACCACATTCTTACATTGCTGATAAAAAACTTGTCCAATTTCAGTTACATGAAATTGCCGAGTTGAGCGGTAAATCAAAGAGACGTTTAGTTTTTGTTCTAATTCTGCAATACGGCGGCTCAACTTGGATTTTGGAATGCCTAACGCTGCACCCGCCTGAGAAAAACCACCATATTCAACAACTTTAACAAAATAGTAGAGGTCATTTAAATCGTACTGCATGCGTTTTCCTCCATTCGAATCTGGCGGGTAAATAATCAGTGACGTCGACCAAATAACCGATGGCTAAATTCTTCAATCTTATGATGCTCTAAGCGATTTTGCATCGTCAGGCTCCAGCTCGCCGATAGCCCCGCAGCTGAGAGTAACCGCTGATACAGTTCTTCGTCATACGGTGCATGGAACGCAATCATGATGGCTTCTTGCAGAGAAACATCACTATTACGGCTAAGGAGCCTCAGAGGCGTCTCTGCGCTTACACTGCCACCTTTGATTACACGATACAACCAGCCACAGCGACCTTCGTCTTGCATGACCTGAGCAAAGTTTTCCACTCCCGTTAATCCATTTAGTTTATAGCAAGGGGAACGGGGTTGAGTGATTTGAATACGTGCATCACCCCAAGCATAGATATCACCGATAAAGACATTTTCTTCGGTCATTCCTTGAGTGGATAAATTTTCACCAAAAGCAGAAGGAAGGAATAAATCCTCTAATTGCGGGTATCGCTGTCGCCAAAATTCATAATGTTCTTGCGGGTAATGGCATAGCGCTCTATCAGGTCCACCGTGAAAACGCGTTTCTGCTTGTTCATCCCCTTCAATTCCTAAACTATTTAAGGTTAACACCCCATCCGCAGCTCGCTTATGAATAGCACTCACACCACAATGGGCAGTGCTTTGAATGGTACCAATAAAAACTTGAGGATGTATCTGCACGGTTTGGCTCCCTAATGAACCCATCTGAACGAGTTTTCATCATAAAGAATGACCATAGAGATAACAACGTTATCCCCAAGACAAAAACAAAAAACGCGGCTCCGAAGAACCGCGTTAAGCGAAAATTTGATTAATCAAAAATCTTATTTGGTTTTTTCTGCGAAGCGTTTTGCTGCTTCATCCCAGTTCACAACTGACCAGAATGCCTTGATGTAATCTGGACGGCGGTTTTGATATTTCAGGTAATAAGCATGTTCCCAAACATCTAAACCAAGGATTGGATAGCCCGAAGCGCCAGAGATAGCTTCACCCATCAATGGGTTATCTTGGTTTGCAGTGGAGACCACCGCCAACTTACCATCATCTTTTAATACCAGCCATGCCCAACCAGAACCAAAACGGGAAGCCGCTGCTTTTTCAAAAAGGTCTTTAAACGCATCAACGCTGCCAAAATCACGCTCAATCGCGACTTTCAACTCGCCATTCAGTTCTGTGCCTAGTTTTAAGCCTTTCCAGAACAGGCTATGGTTTGAGTGTCCGCCCGCGTTGTTACGTACGAAAGTACGTTGATCGGCAGGAATTTGGTCTAATTTTTGAATTAATACATCGATATCTAGACCTGCAAGCTCAGGTAATTTTTCTAATGCTGTGTTGGTGTTATTCACGTAGGTTTGATGGTGCTTGGTGTGATGGATTTCCATGGTTTGTTTATCAAAATGAGGTTCCAGCGCATCATAAGCATAAGGTAAAGCAGGTAATGTGTAACTCATATTGTTAGCCTCCAGTGACTTCTTTTTCTATCTCACAGACTGAATTAGGATTTCAGTAACTGCGTGTTTGTAACCACGCAACCATTATAGTTATTTTAGTGTTAATGAAAATCATTATCATATCCATGTGAATTCTGTGGATTTTTCCATCGGCTATCATCACGAGTTTATTCAGTAACTAATACCACTATAGTTCGTCTTTGTTTTTCTTTAATTCCAATGTTAGTTATATTTTTGAATTTTTATTTCAATCATGGATTTAGCATCAAATGATCATACTGCAAATCCCATTACTATTAATACGTGATCTTCCGCGCAAAAGAAAAACAAAATAACCCACCATACTTCAGTTAACCGATTTTTGACATACTATTAACATCTGCAAGGAGATAATAATATGACACAAATAACTAAACATCCCGTTCCTGCTAATATTGCTAAAAATGCCCTGATAAACGAACAACAGTATAACGATGAGTACCAACGCTCGATTCAAGACCCCGAAGGATTTTGGGGCGAAAAAGGGAAAATCGTTGATTGGATTAAACCTTACACTCGGGTGAAAAATACTTCATTCGATCCCGGACACGTGAACATTCGCTGGTTTGAAGATGGCACCCTAAACCTGAGTGCCAACTGCTTAGATCGTCACCTCGCCACTCGAGGAGATCAAACTGCTATCATCTGGGAAGGCGATGACCCAACCCAATCAAAAAATATCACTTACCGTGAACTGCACCATGATGTGTGCCAATTCGCAAACGTCCTGAAGAAGCAAGGTATCCGTAAAGGTGATGTCGTCGCTATCTATATGCCAATGGTGGTTGAAGCAGCGGTAGCGATGCTGGCATGTGCACGTATCGGTGCTATCCATACTGTCATCTTTGCCGGATTCTCCCCTGAGGCGGTCTCTGGGCGCGTTATTGACTGTAAAGCCAAGCTTATCATCACCTCCGATGAAGGCTTGCGTGCCGGTCGAGCCATTCCGTTGAAAAAGAATGTTGATGACGCATTGCAAAATCCACAAGTGACTACGGTCGCCAATGTGATTGTTTATCGCCGTACAGGTAATGCACCTAGCTGGGTTGAAGGCCGTGACCTTTGGTGGCACGACGTTATCCAAGGCGTCAGCGCGGATTGCCCACCAGAAGAGATCAATGCCGAAGATCCGCTGTTTATTCTCTACACTTCCGGCTCCACAGGTAAACCTAAAGGGGTTCTCCACACCACTGGCGGTTATCTGGTCTATGCTACGCTGACATTCAAATACACCTTTGATTATCATGAAAATGAAGTCTACTGGTGTACGGCGGATGTGGGCTGGGTAACAGGTCATAGCTACCTGCTTTATGGACCGCTATCCAATGGGGCAAAAACCTTAATGTTTGAAGGTGTGCCAAACTATCCGGCAGTTAACCGTATGGCGCAAGTCGTTGATAAACACCAAGTCAATATTCTTTATACCGCACCAACCGCCATCCGTGCACTGATGGCGGAAGGTGATAAAGCGATTGAAGGTACTCAACGTGATTCTTTACGGATTTTAGGATCGGTCGGTGAGCCTATTAACCCAGAAGCGTGGGAATGGTTCTACAAGAAAATGGGGAACAGCCGTTGCCCTGTTGTGGATACATGGTGGCAAACGGAAACCGGTGGCTTCATGATCACGCCACTACCAGGTGCAACGATGTTAAAACCAGGTTCAGCAACATTACCTTTCTTCGGTGTTCGCCCTGCATTGGTTGATAACCTTGGTGAGCCTATCGAGGGTGCAACCGAAGGTAACTTAGTCATCGTAGACTCATGGCCAGGTCAAGCACGAACTCTGTTTGGTGATCATGAGCGTTTCGAGCAAACCTATTTCTCCACGTTTAAAGGCATGTACTTTAGCGGTGATGGTGCGCGTCGTGATGAAGATGGCTATTACTGGATCACGGGTCGTATTGATGACGTACTCAATATCTCAGGTCACCGTTTAGGGACAGCAGAAATTGAATCAGCCCTCGTTTCACATCCGAAAGTTGCTGAAGCTGCAGTGGTAGGTATTCCTCACAGTATCAAAGGTCAGGCGATCTACGCCTATGTAACCTTGATCTCTGGCGAAGAACCATCCCCAGAGTTGTACACTGAAGTGCGTAATTGGGTTCGTAAAGAAATTGGCCCGATTGCCACACCAGACGTTTTACATTGGACAGATTCTTTACCGAAAACACGTTCCGGTAAGATCATGCGCCGTATCCTACGAAAAATTGCATCAGGTGATACCAGTAATTTTGGAGATACTTCCACACTGGCAGATCCAGGTGTTGTCGAAAAACTGCTCGAAGAAAAACAGTCAATGAGTATCTCGTAGCTATATAAATAGTTGTGTAGATAGCTCATGGCACTACAGGTCGCCTACGGGCGACCTAAAATCAATACTCAGCATCACTCAATCAGCAGAAATAGAGTCTGACCGAATACCCAGTTAATTCCTTGGGTAGCCATGTGTCGCCCTAAAATCCGCCTTTTGAGCTATCAGAGTATGCCAATAATACAATAACAGAGGAGAACTCTGATGAATGCTACTGCTTACGAAAAGGTCGAGGCGAACCCTCTCTTTCAAGAATTAGTGAGAAAACGTAGTCGCTTTTCATGGTTGTTATCTGCAATAACGTTAGTTCTGTATGTTGGTTTTATCTTTCTTATCGCGTTTGATCCAAGCTGGCTAGGTACCCCAATTGCTGAAGGTTCCTACATCACCCGCGGTATTCCTGTGGGTGTTGGGCTGATTGTAATCTCGTTTATCTTAACGGGTTTGTATGTCATCCGTGCTAACAGTGAATTTGACCGCTTAACCGCCGAAATCTTAAAAGAGGTAGAAAAATGAAAGTCTTGCTCTCGCTTATTCTGTTTTTCACCTCATCAATGGCGCTCGCTGATGCCCTGACAGGCAATGTTGAGCGTCAACCTGTCAATATTCAAGCAATCGTGATGTTCTTACTGTTTGTTGGCTTTACGCTCTACATCACTTACTGGGCTTCAAAAAAAACTCGCTCTCGCTCTGATTACTATACCGCTGGCGGAAAAATTACAGGTTTCCAAAATGGAATGGCGATTGCGGGTGACTTTATGTCCGCAGCCTCATTCTTGGGGATCTCCGCACTGGTTTATACTTCAGGATACGATGGGCTTATCTACTCCATCGGTTTTTTAATTGGCTGGCCAATTATTCTGTTCTTAATTGCCGAGCGCTTACGAAATTTAGGTCGCTATACTTTCGCGGATGTGGCTTCATATCGATTACAACAAAGACCTATCCGCATTCTGTCTGCAATGGGTTCCTTGGTGGTTGTGGCGCTGTACCTAATCGCTCAGATGGTTGGGGCAGGAAAGCTGATTGAGTTATTATTTGGGCTTAACTACCACATTGCTGTCGTGATTGTTGGGATATTGATGGTGCTGTATGTGCTATTCGGCGGGATGCTTGCAACCACATGGGTACAGATAATCAAAGCCATTTTACTGCTAGCAGGTGCAACCTTCATGGCGGTTATGGTCATGAAACATGTCGGCTTCAACTTCAATACGTTATTTAAAGAAGCCGTTGAAGTACATAAAAATGGTATCGCCATTATGAGCCCCGGAGGACTGGTTTCTGACCCAATATCCGCCTTGTCTCTTGGGTTAGCCTTGATGTTCGGTACAGCAGGTTTACCTCACATCATCATGCGCTTCTTCACCGTTAGTGACGCAAAAGAAGCCCGCAAGAGCGTATTCTACGCGACTGGATTCATCGGTTACTTCTACATTCTGACATTTATCATCGGTTTCGGGGCTATCGTTCTGGTTAGCTCAAACCCTGACTTTAAAGATGCCGCTGGCGCTTTAATCGGTGGAACCAACATGGCAGCGGTACACCTCGCTGATGCCGTCGGTGGAAACTTCTTCCTTGGGTTTATCTCTGCGGTTGCTTTTGCCACTATTCTCGCGGTTGTTGCTGGTTTAACGTTGGCGGGTGCGTCTGCGGTTTCCCACGACCTGTATGCGATGACGATTAAAAATGGTAAAGCCGATGAGCGCGATGAATTGCGCGTATCAAAAATTACCGTGGTGATCCTCGGTTTTGTAGCGATTGGGTTAGGGATTTTGTTCGAGAAACAAAATATTGCCTTCATGGTTGGCTTAGCATTCTCTATCGCCGCAAGCTGTAACTTCCCAATTATCTTGCTATCAATGTATTGGAGCAAGTTAACCACTCGGGGTGCGCTTGCAGGGGGTTGGTTAGGCTTGATTACCGCTGTCGTACTCATGATCTTAGGCCCAACAATCTGGGTGACTATTCTTCATCATGAAAAACCAATTTACCCTTATGAATACCCTGCATTCTTCTCATTAATTGTCGCATTCTTTGCTTCATGGTTATTCTCAGTTACCGACCATTCAGAAAGAGGCAAAATGGAAAGAGCACGTTTCAAAGAGCAGTTTGTACGCTCGCAAATTGGCTTAGGTATCGAGCAAGGAAAATCTCACTAGTTTCTCCTCTGAAAACAAAAAAGCGACTCCAATGAGTCGCTTTTCTTTTGTATAAATCAACTTATTAAATAGCAGCCCGTTTTTCTATTGATAACCAATCCTCTATCAAAGAATAAAAATCTTGTGGCTGACTTTGCTTTGCAGACATCAGTTTTTGATATTCAACTTTATCTTTAGGCGTATAGCGGGAAAGTAACTGTTCAAGCGTAGGGCGTTTATCTACAAATTTAATACCGACTTTAAACGTCTTATATAAACCTGTTGCAATCCCAAGACTTAAAGCAACAACAGCGATAATTGCTATCGCGTTATTCTCTAATCCTAGATGGTTTTTTATCATAACTAGCAACGAGAAAGGTACAAAAAACATCACTAAAAGTGAAAGAATGATGGCACCATCTTGCCCATTGTTAAACTCGTTTTCTTGCTGTTTATTGACAGAAATAATCTGCTCTAAAATCTGGCTATTGTGACTTTTCATTTTATTCATATAACCCACCCGTTTGATGAATACTCATCTATGTAGTTACTAGATTTAACAACCTAATATCTTAATTGCTTAAAAATAACCATTTTTAATAGTATAAGAAGAATAAAATGAAACATCAATTTAACAATATTTACCTATTATATTTTACATCGATAAATAACGAAGACTGATCTAAACAAAAAATAAAGTATAAATAACAAGTTGGATGTTCAAATGATAATCAATTAGTTTCAATAAACGATTATTAATTTTAATCAATTATAAGAATAGTGGTTTTTGCTGGTTTTTTTATAGCTGGGATCACAGTGACTTTTCATGATAATGGGAACCCGCTGAAAAATAAGCTGGCTCTCTTCCATTTGAGTGCCCCATGACACCGTATTTTATAGCAAGGACCATACAAGCTAATTTTGGG
>NZ_JAMPSW010000030.1:0-39425 GCF_028484855.1 Providencia sp. PROV033
GATTATCTTCACTTTTTTCCAATAATGACAGATTACGTTTATACACTTAAATGTGCTCTTATATTTAAATCATCAAGTAATGACATATTTACTTAAACCATAAGTAATAGAATAATAATAACCGACTAAACCCTCTATCACTATCAGAATAAACTTTTATCATTTACTTAACCTTTCAACATTAATCAAAGAATTCTTAAAAAAATGCATATTGATGAATAATAATTGAATTTCTTACTCACATCCTGAATCGAGTAACCTTTTGAATATTTAGTTTAATTTTATTTATGATTTAACCACTTTTGTTCTCTGTATGTGAATATTCTTTTCTTTGCATAACAACTGATTTAACAAAAAATGCGTTATGTGCAATCAAAAATTCAGCATAGTCTTAAGTCTGCTGTCAGTTTAATAAGCCAACTTTCCCTGCATTTAGTGGGCTCTTCTGTAATTAAAACTTACCTAACTTCACATTGTTTATAAAAAAGTTGTCAGTAAACATGCTATCCTACATACAATTACGATGATTTTTATCTAAATTTAATGCTCAGATTTGGCGCTTAAAATAACGCCTGTTGCAAAAGTGACTGGAAAGGTAACCATGCTACAAGAAAGTGTTATCAGGGAAATC
The DNA here is from genome assembly GCF_028484855.1 of Providencia sp. PROV033. NCBI lineage: Bacteria > Pseudomonadati > Pseudomonadota > Gammaproteobacteria > Enterobacterales > Morganellaceae > Providencia > Providencia sp. PROV033. Next base: position 632 of record NZ_JAMPSW010000030.1, read on the forward strand.
ATTCTCTGGATCGAACAAAATTTAGAGTCGCGACTCTCTCTCGATACTGTTGCTGATAAATCTGGGTACACTAAATGGCACTTTCAACGATTATTTAAAACCCAAACAGGTCTCGCATTAGGTGCCTACATTCGTGCCCGTCGTTTATCTTGCTCCGCAGTAGCTCTACGTTTAACTAACGATAGCATCATGGATATTTCACTTCGCTATCGCTTTGACTCACAACAAACCTTTTGCCGCGCATTTAAAAAGCAGTTTGGCGTAACTCCCTCAGAGTACCGAAAACGAACAGGCTGGCATATCGAAGGTTTTCGGCTGCCATTACGTGAAAGTAAAGAACTTGAAGCCCATGTGCAATTGGTTGAGTTAAAAGACATTCATTTAGTTGGTATGACTCATCGTTATACTCAAGGTATTAATGAATGGAATTTAAAAACTGAGGAATTACGACGTCAGTATTGGAAAAACTTTTTAGATAAAAATAAGCTTGTAGCCCAAAATTTATATGCTATCCATGGCGTTGACACAACTTCTGATGAAGAAGGTCGCTTTCTCTATTCCACGGCATTTGAAGAAAATGCTCTTGAAGTCATACCGCCATTGACTAAAAAACTCATGGTTCCCGCAGGGAATTACTTGCAGATTAAATTTAAAGGCAGCCTTCAAGGTACTGACTACAATGACATTATCTATACTGTTTATGGAAAAGTGCTGGCAGAAATGGACATCGCCCGAGGTTTAGGGGCTGATATTGAACACTATGCGTTAAAATCAGCGCCGACTTATGAGGACTTTGTTAGCCACCCTCATGATTACATCCAAGAACTTAATTACTATATTCCTGTTATCGTATAGAAAATCATAATCTATTTGACTAACAACCCGTTTTTACACGGGTTGTTAATTTAATGATGCATCACTAAGTCGATTAGAACGTCACGTTTAATTTCCCCCAGAACGTTCTACCTGGCTCATTAACAGGGCTATTGGATGAGTACCCAAACCCACTATTTCCCGCCAAGTTCAAATGCTCGCTGTAGGTTTTATCAAAGAGATTATCGACACCTGTGCTTAATTTCATATTTTCATTGATACGATATGCTGCATTCATCGAAAAGACGGTGAACCCAGCACTTTCACTAAAGTCTTTACCGACGACGTTACCTTCATTGATTGCAACTCGATCCTGACGGCTAACCATACGAACTAACCCAGTCGTCGTCCAATCCCCCTTTTCCCATGTTAAACCTAACCGGCTTTCCAAAGGTGGCATTTGAGGCAACGCACGCCCATCCGTTCTATTTCTCCCCCATGAGTATGCAAGGCTAGCGTCCGCTTTCCATTCATCACTCAATTGGTAAGCCACGCCCATCTCACCACCCATGATCATGGCATTAACGTTCTCGACTTGGCTCATTCTGGCGTTTGTTGGACTATAACGGAATAAAATAAAGTCATCCACACGACCTATATAAGCAGAGACCCATGCATTAGCTTTCTCATCACTGTATTTAGCGCCGATATCTAGCTGAGTTGTTTTTTCTGTTTTGACGTTATCAAAAACATTTTTGTCACCATTGGGTCCCATTTTAGGTGAGAAGAGCTCCCAATAATCAGGGAATCTTTCCGTATATCCCACGCCAGCATACAACATCACCGGGGTCTTCGGTAAGGCATGCTCATAACGAACAAAACCTGCTGGCATAACGGTATTACGACCTGAAGAGCCCACTCCAGTATAATTATCAACCAGCACTCGTTCTAAACGCCCACCCCCGATCACTTTACCTTGCTCACTCGCGACCCAAGTCACCTCACTAAAGAGACCATAGTCTTGGAATTCAGCGTCTTTTTTCCAGCGATTATTGTTATTTTTTCGGTGCTTATTGGTTTGCATGTCAGCGCCAGCACGCAGTTCATAGTCGCTCCACAACCACGTCCCCATCACACGGCCTCCCATGGTTTCACGATCAACACGCATTTTCATTGGCATGTTCATCATCATTCCATGACCGCCATGCCCACCTCCCATGTGTCCACCACCTGAACCCATACCACTTGTTGGGCTACGTAATGAATAGTTATCCATAATATGGTCTGCGTAGTTGTAATAGACATTCCCTTCGACTTTATCGAGCACATCACCAATGTTGCTCTTTTCAAAACGCAGCCCTAAGCTTTCGCGTTTAAATTGGGAGCCATCCATTCCACGCCCTGCATAGCGGGCTTCACCATCGCCTTTCCCTGCAGAAAGTTCGAGTAGCGTATACTCATCAGGAGTCCAACCCACGGCGACATCTGCGTTCCATTTATCCCATTTCGATGGCACTTTATCCCCATTGCCATCCTTATAGTCATCAGAACGAGATTTATTGCCAATCAGACGTACATAACCCTTTTCATTTCCAAAGCTAATATCCGCGTTGCCATCCCAACGGTGGTTTGATGCGGTTAACGCACTGGCATTACCTTGAATCCCCGCCGCTGTAAAAATAGGTTTTTCACGTTCAAAGCGCACCGTACCTGCAGAGTTTCCAGGTCCCCATAAAACTGTTTGTGGTCCTTTCACCATGGTTAGCAAATCGAAGTTTTCTGGAGAAATATAGGATGTAGGTGCATCCATACGAGAAGGACACGCACCCAACATTTCACTGTCATTTGTCATAATTTTAAGGCGAGAGCCAAACATACCTCGGAAAACAGGATCACCATTCGTGCCACCATTACGAATTTGAGAAAAGCCGGGGATAGTTTTCAAATAGTCAGAACCATCACTCGCAGGTACGGGTTGTCTTGGTGTTTTTGGCGAGGTTGAAATCATTAAGGGTGAATCCACAGGCGCAGTCACAATCATCACAGAACTATTACTGATAGACGATTGTTTCTCTTCTTCTTTTGCAAAAGTCGATGTGGAAGTGATAGCCGTGACCACCAATACTGCGACAGGTGAAAATTTATAATTCATTGAGTTCATTTTTTGCCTATTTTTATCTGTTTCTGGCCGCTTTTAATTCAATGTACACGTCATCATTAGCTATTTTTTGGCAATAGCTTAACCTCCTGAAAATGAAGCTCAAATTTCAGGATCGGTAACGTGACTTTATGCATTGAAAGCAAAAGCAGTTTTAAATTACGTTAAATAAAGAAATGAAAAATTAATAAGCAGTAGGTGGAGCACGAGCTAAATGTAATGACCACGGACGAAAAAGTCGTAATTGGATACAACGTTCGAAAGGAATAAAGATGGTGAGTGTCGCTAATTGGCGAATTATCGCAGCAACAAATAGAACTAAAAATGGGAAGTGAACTAATAACTGGCAATAACCACAAGCAATATCTTCCATAGGTGATTGCCCGCCCCCCGTCATCAGCATGTGATTCATTGCACCACTGTCTTCACAACCTTCAGACAACGGCATTTCATGATGCTGATGCATCGAATGCTCGGCCATTTCCCCCTGCCTCACCGTGCAACTGTTCATCTGTGACATTGATTTTGAAATCAATGGTGCAACAAATAACATCGCAATAGCGAGTAAAGCAAGATAAGCGGCAAATTGTCGAATAACGTGACGTAAATGCAACGGTTTTCCGGTATTTCACAACCAATAGATGGGCGCAGATTGTATCTTAATTGGAGGTCTATTGTTATTATTTTTTGCCATTATTGTTAAGGCGAAACAGAGCTCTCAATTCATATGAAAAAACTAACTTCACCGAGTTAAGAACTGCCCTCTAAGCATCCGTTAGTTTTTATCTATGTGTCATCCAACTCGTTATTTACTTACCGACACACCACCGTCCACATACAATGCCCACCCTGTCATGAAGCATCCTGCCCCACAGATCGCAGCCATATCCGTATTACACCCTAAAGAAAAATGCCAACCCGTATCACTGATTGGCATTTCTCGATCTGACCAAACATTGAACATCGTTAATCATCGATGCCCACGTTATTCATTACTTTCCTTCTGGCGCATCTTTCTTCTCATGCAACATCATTAAAGATTGCTCGATACTTTTCTCAATAATGCCTCGGCGCTGATCATTTTCAGGCAGTAGCTTTAACATCATTTGCCAAGCGGAAATCGCTTCAGGGTAACGTGCTTGCTCAAATGCATTGAAAGCAAACAAGCTCAACGCTTTGACGTTAGTCCGGTTTTTAGCAATCAGCTTTTTGAGCAATTCATTGCCTTCTTGGTTATCACTTTGATCAGAAGAACGGGTTAATACCTCAGCATAACCAAGCGCTACGGCATCATCGTCTGGTGATAAACGATAAGCACGACCATAAGCATCGGTTGCCATGGTAGCATTACCTAGCACCATCCCGATACGCCCTAACATCACCCACCCTTCAATATTTTGCGGGTCTTCCTGTAAACGCGTACGCAGCCCAAGAGCCAAACGCTCCATTTCTTCATTATTCAGGGGAAGCTCATTGGCATTTAACGCTCTATCTAACAGCGCTGGTGCTTGCTGGTAAGCGATATTCCAATCTTTAACCTTACTGTAGTTGCCGACTTGGTAATATGCGGCTCCTGCCACACCCAACGCAATCACGATGCCGGGGACATACACCCAAGCACTCACACGACTCGCTTCTGGCAGCAGCTCGTCATCATCCTCTTGAGCGACTTGGCTGGCTCTGACACGTTTTTTAGAACGGGCGTAAATCAACCATCCCCCAACCGCGATAGCCACAAATGGCATTCCCCATAACACCACGGTTAGCGGCGTTAATGGCGGGTTATACGTCACGAAATAACCATATCTCGCCACCATATAATCGACGATTTCATCGCGGCTTTTCCCCTCTTGCATCAGCTCATACACTTTCTGGCGCAAGTCGAGGGCTATCATGGAGTTGGAATCAGCAATACTGTTATTTTGGCATTTTGGGCAACGTAGCTCTTCCGTCAATTTACGAAATTGCTGCTCTTGCTGCTCATTTTCAAATGTGAAAACTTCCGTGGAAGCCAAGCTTACACCTGCGCTGAGCGCCCACATCATCAAGGCAATCACATATTTCATTGAGTTGCCTCCTTGCTATAACGGTCCCACAATGGCTTCAATTCGTTTTGCCAAACGCGCTCATCAACCGCGCCAGCATGGCGATAACGAATAATGCCTTGCCCATCAATTAAAAAGGTCTCTGGCGCACCGTACACACCCAAATCAAGCCCAAGCATACCTTGCCCATCGAATAAACTTAGCGCGTAAGGGTTACCCAATTCACGCAGCCAAACAATGGCCTTTTGGCGATCATCTTTGTAATTTAATCCCACAACACGAATACCCTGTGATGCTAGTTGGTTCAAATACTGGTGCTCAGCACGGCACGTTGGGCACCATGTCGCCCAAACGTTCAATAAAATTGGCTGTCCTTGAATAAGGGCTTTTGTGTCATATTCTTGCCCCGGATTCTCCAAAGACTCCAAACGGAACACTGGCACGGGTTTGCCAATTAAAGCCGATTCTAGCAAACGAGGGTCATCCCCTTCTGCATTACGCACCAATTGCCACAACAGCACGGCAGCAATCGCCGCAAAAATAACAAAAGGAATTAAAAATACTTTGCGATTCATACAGATTCCCCTTGTAACTTGCGACGACGATAACGCGGATCAAACAGGCAACACAATGCGCCCACTGCCATTAGCACGCCACCAGACCAAATCCAACGAACAAATGGTTTATAGTACAAGCGTAATGTCCACACATTCGGAGAAATCTCTTCCCCCAGCGCTGCATACAGGTCACGAGTAAAGCCACCATCGATAGCCGCTTCCGTCATCACTGCACGGCTAGTGCTGTAAAAACGTTTCTCTGGGTGTAATGTCGTCAGCACTTTGTCATTTTCTTTTACGGTGATGGTACCAATCACGCCTTGGTAGTTTGGACCATCCGCTTCATGTACCCCGTTGAATACGAAGGTATATGCACGAATAGCAATGCTATCGTCCGGCTTCATTTTCACATCACGTTCAATACTGTAATTTTGACTAAAGGCGATACCCACGATGGTCACTGCCAAACCAAGGTGTGCCAGAACCATTCCCCAATAACTGGAAGTCAATTTGATTTTTTTACTGATGCGCACTTTCATTTCGGCAAAAGCCAAAATCACAATCCAGCATGCCATCATCAAGCCCAATACTGTCAGCGCTTCCACTCTGTCTTGCATTAACCAAGGCAGCAGGAAAGAGAGAATTAGCGTAAGCACTAATGCAATTATCAACAATTTACGGATAGCCGCTGGGCGGTCACGCCCCCAACGTACTAGTGGTCCAATACCTAATAACAAGGCAAATGGCACCATTAACGCGATAAACATAGTGTTGAAGAACGGCTCACCAATCGAAATCGTCCCCAAGCCAATTTGCTTATGGACCAACGGCAGTAACGTCCCTAACAACACCACCAGCATTGCTGCTGTTAGAATCACGTTATTTCCCAGTAGCAGGGACTCCCGAGACCATAATGCGTTATTGACCTTAGAACGCACTTTATGACCCCGTATCGCGAATACTAATAGCGAACCGCCAATCACTAGCACCATAAAGGCGAGAATAAACAACCCACGAGCAGGATCGGAAGCGAAGGCATGCACCGAGACCAAGACGCCTGAGCGGACTAAGAACGTGCCGAGTAAACAGAGGGAGAAGGCAAAGATTGACAGTAACAATGACCACGCTTTAAAAGTGGCTCTCTGCTCTGTCACTGACAATGAGTGAATCAAAGCCGTACCGACTAACCATGGCATGAATGAGGCGTTCTCTACCGGATCCCAGAACCACCAGCCCCCCCAGCCTAATTCGTAATAGGCCCATGCGGAGCCCAACATAATACCCAGCGTTAAGAAGAACCATGCGGCTAATGTCCAAGGGCGAGCAAAACGCGTAAAAGAGCTATCTAAACGCCCGCTGAGTAACGCTGCTATCGCAAAGGCAAAGGCCACTGAGAAGCCGACATATCCCATATACAGTAGCGGAGGATGGAAAATTAACCCAGGATCTTGCAACAGAGGATTTAAGTCACGCCCTTCTATTGGGAATGCGGGTAACGTCCGCGAAAATGGGTTTGAGGTAAAAATAATGAATAGTAAGAAACCGACACTAACCATCCCCATAATGGCCAGCACTCGCGCCACAATATCGAGAGGCATACGGTAACTGCACAGCGCCACCGCGAATGTCCAGCCGCTCATTAATAATACCCATAGCAGCAGAGATCCTTCATGGGCACCCCATGTGGCAGCGACTCGATACCAAATTGGCAATTGCGTGTTGGAGTTATTAGCCACATAAGTGACAGAGAAGTCATTCACCACAAAGGCATTAACCAGAACTAAAAATGCCCCTGCGAGACAAAGAAATAGCAACCATGCTAATGGTCTAGATGCTGCCATTAAGCGGGTATCATTACGTGACACCCCCCATAATGGATAAAAAGAAAGTAATACGGCGATCCCTAATGATAAACACAGCAGGATATTACCAATCTCTGGGATCATGATGCATTGTCCTTATACATTGCAGCAGGACGTTTATGGTTTTCTTGCATAGCTTGCTCAACCTCTGGCGGCGTATAGTTTTCATCGTGTTTCGCTAACACTTCTTTCGCCATCACATGGTTATTCGGCTCTAACTCGCCTTGAACAACGACGCCTTGTCCTTCCTTAAATAAGTCAGGCAAGATACCGTCATAGCTCACATCAATTTCAGCTTCTGCATCATACACAGTAAAAGTCACTTTCAGGGAATCAGGATCACGCACAACAGAGCCTGGCATCACCATGCCACCAACCCGCAAACGCTGCCCAACTTCAGGTACCTTATGGGTTTCCCGTTTACCATAAATCACTTCGCCTGGAGTATAAAACAGGTCAATACTGGAACTTAAAGCGTATAACACCAATGAAAATGTAAGCCCAACACCTAAAATAATCGATGATACTAACCACAATCGGTTACGGCGACGAATATTCACATCCCCTCCCTGCGCGCTCTGGCGGCTTTTTGTCTTGCTTCACGCGCTTGTTGCTGAACAATTGCGTTAAAAATCATTTTTCGTTGAATATAGGTATGGATACACAGCGCCACTAACGGCAAAAGGGTTAACGCAACGGCTAACCAGACATAAAATCCATAACCCCCCATGGCGATGAAATCTCCCCAAGAGGCAAAAGCACTATTCATGGTGGTTTCCTCGCTTCATGACCAATTCCAGTACCCAAGGTCGATTTCGTTCTAATATTAACAGTTGGCTACGCAAACGAATTAGCGTTAATGAAATAAACAGGAATAAATATCCTAAAATAGCTAAACGCAATGGTGTACGCATCGCAGGATTAATGCTTTCTTGCATACGCGTAGAAGGTTGATGCAACGTTTGCCACCATTCCACGGAGTAGTGAATAATCGGTAAATTAATCACGCCAATTAACACTAAAATTGCCGCCGCTTTCCCCGCGGTACGGCGATCATCAAAGGCATGCCATAAGGCAATCACCCCGACATAGAGAAATAATAAGATCAATTCAGACGTCAAGCGTGCATCCCATACCCACCAAGCCCCCCACATCGGTTTTCCCCATGTGGCTCCCGTGACTAATGCGATAAAGGTAAATACAGCACCAACAGGTGCCATGGCGGCAATCGCTAACTCCGAAATTTTCATCTGCCACACAAGCCCCACAAAGGCAGTAATCGCCATTGTGGCATAAATGCCCATTGACCACATTGCAGCAGGGACGTGAATATACATGATCCGGTAGCTATCACTCTGTGTTTTGTCGGTCGGTGCAAAACCAAAGCCCCAAACCCAGCCGACAGCCAGAAAGATCACACTTAACACAATAAACCATGGAGCAAGCCGCCCACATAATCGATATAGGTTCATTGGAATCGCTAATTGGTGAAGCTTTTTCCACATAGTTTAATAGCCCCGATTTGTCTCGCAAAAATGCTGTGCTCTAATATTAGCTACAATACACAAAAACCACGTAATTTTATTGATTTATCACAAATACAACTTAGGCTAGTTAGCCAAATGACCAACTAGCCTATTTTCTAGAAGCCAGGTTCGACTTCTCGCATATCCGGTAGTTTATGCGCAATACCCTTATGGCAATCAATACAGGTTTTTCCGTCTTTTAAAGCTTGGTCATGCATTTTTGCTGCCACGCTTTTTTGAGCGGTGAAGTCCATATAATCGAAGTTATGGCAATTACGACATTCTTGGGAATTATTATCCTTCATCCGTCGCCATTCGTTCTGTGCCATCTCTAAACGGTGAGCCTCAAATTTTTGAGGTGTATCAATCACGCCAAAAATCTTACCGTATAACTCTTTACTGGCTTTGATTTTTCTTACCATTTTAGGCACAAATTCGTGCGGTACGTGGCAATCAGGACATGTTGCTCTCACACCACTACGGTTCGTATAGTGGATGGTATCCATATACTCTTCATAGACGTTCTCACGCATTTCATGGCAGCTAATACAGAACTCTTCTGTGTTGGCTTTTTCCATTCCGGTGTTAAAACCGCCCCAGAAAATAACCCCACCGACGAAACCGATAATCAACAACGTTCCCAATGCTAAGCGGCTTGGGCGCCACCACCATTGCCAAATCCGGCGGATGAATCCCGGTTTATCACTTTTATTTGTCATGTCTGCCCCTTATTTCCCAAAGCCTTTAGATGGGGTAAAGGTATTATCGATAATCGGCGCAGTATCGGATTGAGGAACATGACACTGTAAGCAGAAATAACGATTCGGAGCCACTTCGCCTAACACTTTACCAGATGCATCCATAAAGTGAGTTGGGCTAATACGTGGTGCACCTGTAGTGCGATAGTTTTCAACACCGTGGCATTGTAAACAACGGTTAGTGTTAGTGGTAATTTGATACCCTTCAACACTATGAGGGATCATAGGTGGCTGGTTAACGTAGTTCAGCGCCATCTTTTCCTGCTCTTTAGGAATATGAATGCCGCTTTCTGGTGTACCTGATACTTCTGGTGATTGAGACAGATCGACTCCATTAGCCGACCAAGCAAAACTGCTCACGACAACGGCCATGCCTGCTATCCAACGGCTTAAAGTTCTTTTCAGGACAGGGTTTTTCATGATTTAGCTCCCGAACTCCATTTTAGTGTTATTTTAAAAACGTCCTCAGAACAAACATCAATACAGCGACCACAAGTCGTGCAGTCTTTCGCTGTGATCTGCGCTGGGGCTTGTTTATCAAGAACCGGAACGCGCAAAACTTGCGGTTCAGGGCAAACGTGGAAACAGTCCATGCAGCGATTACACTGCTCTTTTTTGTGGGCGGTCACCACTAAAGCCCCTTTACAGCCAGCCACACCATACAGCGCGCCTAGCGGGCATAAATGACCACACCAACCGTGTTCCACGACCAATAAATCAAATAGAAACAGTGCAATTAAAACTAAAGCGCCACTGCCAAAACCAAAAATCAGGCTGCGACCCATCAAAGAAACGGGGTTAATCCATTCCCATAGTAACGTTCCAGTTAATGCTGAACCCAGTAAAATAACACCCAGCAAAACATAGCGAATGTAACGAGGGATAGTAGCGGATTGGTTGAATTCGAATTTCCGGCGTAACCATGCCGCTGCATCCGTCACCGGATTAACAGGACATACCCAACTACAGAAAACACGTTTTCCTAACAGGGCATACACCCCGAAAACAATCCCAGCACCGATTAATGCAGAAATTCCCGGTAAGTAACCACTTGCTAAGCTTTCAAGAGTAATTAGCGGATCCGTTAGCGGGATCGTGTCGAGCAATAAACTGCTACTGTAATTACCATGCAAGATCCACACGCCAAACCATGGACCACTTAAAAACATGGCTAATACTAACAGTTGGCTTGTGCGTCTTAGCACCAACCATTTATGGCTTCCCCACCACCCTTTTTTCGCCAGAGCCTCACGTCCGGCATCGTGCTTACGATTTGCCATTGCTTCCCTCCAGCCAACCAAAACGGTAATGGTGACCTAATTCCCCTTTTGCTAGCGATCGCGGTAATACCTTGATTGCCGACTCTTCGAGCACACACGCTTGCTCACACTTACCACATCCAGTGCAGTAATTACTGTTCACAGTAGGTAAGAAACGTGCATGTTTACCCGTTCGATGGTTTTGCTCAAGTTCCAGTGTGATAGCTTCGTCAATGACAGGGCAAACTCGATAACACACATCACATCGTAACCCTTGAAAATTTAAGCAGTTTTCTTGATCGAGTAATACTGCCAACCCCATGCGTGCATCATTAATAGATGCAATATCCTTATCCAAGGCACCACTTGGGCACACTTTGGCACAAGGAATGTCTTCACACATTTCACAAGGATTTTCACGAGCAACAAAATACGGTGTTCCAGCTGCCATGCCTGACGCCAATGTCGCGAGTTTCAACATGTCATAAGGACAAGCCTGCACACATTGACCACAGCGCACACAAGCACTTGCAAAGGCACTTTCATCTAAAGCTCCCGGCGGGCGAAGGTGGACTCCACTCGCTCGGGAAGTTTGTTGCTGAAGCCCCAGTACCACACCAACAGCCGCCAGTCCACCCGCTGCGCGAGCAACATCACGCAAAAAACGGCGGCGACTATTCTGGGAACCCGGTTTCTGGGACATACGCAATTACACCTTTTCCAGTTTAACGGCACATTTCTTATAATCCGTCTCTTTCGATAACGGATCCGTTGCATCCAAAGTGAGGTTATTCACTAACTGAGATGCATCGAAGAATGCCATATAAATCAAACCTTTTGGTGGACGGTTACGACCACGGGTTTCCACCGTTGAAAGCACTTCACCACGGCGAGAAAGCACTTTGACTTTATCCCCACGACGCAAGTCTTTCGCTTTTGCATCCAATGGATTCATAAACACCACGGACTCAGGGAAAGCACGGTGCAACTCAGGAACACGGCGAGTCATACTGCCGGTATGCCAATGCTCAAGAACACGCCCAGTCGATAACCATAAATCGTACTCTTCATCTGGCGCTTCTGCCGCTGGCTCAAATGGCAGCGCAAAGATCACCGCTTTACCATCTGGTTTACCGTAGAATTGGAAACCTTGTCCGGCTTTAACGTAAGGGTCATTACCTTCGCTATAACGCCACTGAGTTTCTTTACCGTCCACAACTGGCCAACGAATACCGCGTGCTTTGTGGTATGCATCAAAGTCAGCTAAGTCATGACCATGGCCACGACCAAAGCTCGCATATTCTTCAAACAGCCCTTTTTGCAGGTAGAAACCTAATTCACGAGACTCATCATTCAGTTGGTCTGCTGCCAATTCCGTAATTGGGAATTTAGCCACTGACTCGTTAGCAAACAGAATGTCGTACAGGGTTTTACCGCGGTATTCTGGTTTCTTCGCCAATAACTCTTCCGGCCAGACATCTTCTGCTTTAAAACGGCGAGAGAACAACACCATCTGCATTAAGTCAGATTTAGCTTCACCCGGTGCAGGAACTTGTTGACGCCAGAATTGAGTACGGCGTTCTGCGTTACCGTAAGCGCCTTCTTTTTCTACCCACATTGCTGTTGGTAAAATTAAGTCTGCAGACAGTGCGCTGACTGTTGGGTATGGGTCAGAGACCACAATAAAGTTACGAGGGTCACGCCAACCAGGCATGCGCTCTTCATTAATATTTGGACCCGCCTGCATATTGTTGTTACACATCACCCAATAGAAATTGAGTTTGCCATCTTTTAAGGCACGGTCTTGAGCAACCGCATGTAATCCCACTTTTTCAGGAATAGTTCCCGCTGGTAATTTCCAAACGTTTTCGACTTTTTCACGGTGTTTTTCGTTAGTGACCACCATGTCAGCAGGCAGACGGTGAGAGAACGTTCCCACTTCACGCGCAGTACCGCAAGCTGATGGTTGACCGGTTAAGGAGAACGGTCCACAGCCTGGTTGAGAAATTTTACCTGTCAGCAGGTGCAGGTTATACGCTAAGTTATTCGCCCAAACACCACGAGTATGCTGGTTGAAGCCCATCGTCCAGTAAGAAACCACTTTCACGTTTGGATCTGCGTACAGTTTCGCTAACGCTTCTAACTGGTCTTTTGGTACACCGGTCATTTCTGCCGTTTTATCGAGAGTATATTCCGCAACAAACGCTTTATACTCTTCAAACGTCATTGGATCAGACGCATCCGAACCAGGGTTTTTGGCTTGTTTCTCTAATGGGTGCGTTGGACGTAAGCCATAACCAATGTCAGTCACGCCACGGCGTAAGTTAACGTGTTTATCAAGGAAGTCCTGATTCACCGCATTATTTTGAATAATGTAGTTCGCGATGTAGTTGAGGATCACTAAGTCAGATTGTGGCGTAAAGACGATACCGTTATCTGCGAGCTCAAAACTACGGTGTTTAAATGTAGATAACACCGCAACGCGTACATCTGGGTTGGATAAACGACGGTTGGTAATGCGTGACCATAAAATTGGGTGCATTTCCGCCATGTTCGAACCCCACAGCACAAAAGCATCGGCATGTTCGATATCATCGTAACAGCCCATTGGTTCATCCATACCAAAAGTACGCATAAAGCCAACAACCGCAGATGCCATACAGTGACGCGCATTCGGGTCTAAGTTATTTGAACGGAAGCCACCTTTGAACAGTTTGGAAGCGGCGTAACCTTCCCATACAGTCCATTGCCCTGAACCAAACATCCCGATAGCTTCAGGACCTTTCTCTTTCAGGGTCGTTTTAACCTTCTCTTCCATCACATCGAAGGCTTTTTCCCATGTAATTGGCGTAAATTCACCGTTTTTATCGTACTCACCGTCTTTCATACGCAGAAGCGGTTGAGTTAAACGGTCTTTTCCGTACATGATTTTTGGTAAGAAGTAACCTTTAATACAGTTCAAACCACGGTTAACTGGCGCTTCAGGATCACCTTGGCTCGCCACAATACGACCGTTTTGTGTTCCAACTAAGACCCCACAGCCTGTACCGCAGAAGCGACAAGGTGCTTTGTCCCATTTGATGCTTTCTTGCTGACCAACCACTGCTTTCGCAATACTTGGTACGCCAACACCTGCCGCCGCAGCAGCGGCCGCTATCGCATTGGCTTTCATAAAGCTACGACGACTAAGTTTCATACTTTTTCCTCACATTGCTCATCCTGCTGGTGATAAACCAGTGAAACATCCAATACACCATCGATATCACGGATAAAATCGATAGTATCTAAAAGCGTTTTGCTGTCTTCCCCTTCTACAACCACAATTAACTTGCCATTTTCAGGCGAGGAAATAGCCACTTCGCAGTTGGGTTCTTGGTGTAATTCATCTGTCACCGCTGGAATGCGTTCACTTTTGACTTGAACAATCAAACTGCAAACTTGCCAGTTATTGTGCATCTTCATGCTCCATGGTAATGGCTGATACAGGACATCCCGCGACACAAGCGCCACAACCTGTACAGCCCTGCATATCTATTTTTGGCTGATAAATACCGGCCAGTGATGGACGAAAGGCAATCACTTGAGGCTCACAGCTGTCTTCACAGCGACGACATTCAATGGATTTGTACGCCAGACAGTGCTGCCCAATGGCAATCTTGATATTCCAAGGCTGGGTATTTTGAGGAAGGAATATAGGCTCAGGACAGGCCTCTGCACATGCATAACAGAATGTGCATTCACCACGCTGAAAATCGACCATGGGATAGCCACCAGGACCAGGTTGCAAAATTGCCGTTTCACAACTCGTGATACACTGGTTACAACGAGTGCACTGTTCAATAAAACGTGCTTCGCTACCACTCCATGGTGGTCGAATTACGGGTGCGGCATTACGCCAAGCCCCCGTTAAAACTCCCCGACGGGTGATATCAACCATGTTTGTTTCCTTTACATTGCCCAACCAAAAACTGCTAAAAGAATCTGATAAACCGCACTTTTTATATGATTATTATCGTAAATATTAATTAGCTAACCATCAAAAATACATACTACCTAGTAGGTAAACTCATTTTTGGCGTTATTATGAAGAAAATAGTCATTCTTTGACGTTTCACATCGAAGACAAAGTTCAAATATCGAGAAATGCGGGTTTAAGGTCGTTTTATAATTATTCATTAACATTTCATAAATATGATTTGCGAATTTAAACCTTATTTTTAATAGCCAAATTTATAATTAATGAAAATATATACCACTAAAGTAGTATATGATGAGCACTTTTACAAAAAACTATATTTACTTTTTTTGATTTTACGCACGTTTTAATTCAAAAATTAACCAACTTATTTATCCATCATATTGGTACAAGAATAATTCACTATAAATATCATTAAGATAATAAAAAATAATGACTGGTAAATAATAATCATTATTATTTGAGAGTTAAATCAATATATTCCTTAAAAAATAAAATTTAATATTTTTTTATTTATTCAATTTCCCCCATTTTTATTATTTTTCATCGATTAAAAAGTAAACTCATTTTAATTATTGATCAAAGACAATATTTTTTGTGTGGTTTTTTGCTAATTATATAAGTTGGCAATTGTCTGATAGCAATAGTGCGATTGTTATCAAATATAAAAATAAATACAGCTAATGGGATGGCTGGCTTAAAAACACTCGAGGCCCTTATGGCAAAGATAAGAAATAATGCACTGTACCTACTGAGTGTGCTTGCAGGGATATTTCTGTTTACCTCTGTACAGGCACAAACTCCAACAAAAGATTCCACATCAACTATTAACGCTCGAAACGAAACCTTTGAAGCGGCGCACCCTGATCAATACCATTCATGGCGAGCCACCTCTGAGCAGTCACAACGGGAAGATGCGCTGGCTGAAGATCCCCGCTTAGTCATTCTATGGGCTGGGTATCCTTTCTCTCGTGACTATAATAAACCGCGTGGTCACGCTTATGCCATCATCGACGTGCGCGAAACACTTCGTACTGGCGCCCCGAAAAATGCGGAAGATGGTCCCCTTCCTATGGCATGTTGGAGCTGTAAAAGCCCTGACGTCGCAAGGCTCATTCAAGAACATGGCGAAGATGGCTATTTTAAAGGGAAATGGGCGAAAGGTGGCCCTGAAGTTGTTAACGTACTCGGTTGTGCAGATTGCCATAAGACAGACTCACCAGAGTTTGCAAAAGGCAAACCAGAACTCACACTTTCCCGTCCGTACGCTGAGCGCGCAATGGAAGCCATTGGAAAACCATTCGACAAAGCAAGTCGCTTCGACCAACAATCCATGGTATGCGGTCAATGCCACGTAGAATACTACTTCTCAGGTGAAACCAAAGCGGTGAAATTCCCTTGGGATAACGGAACCAAAGTCGAAGACATGGAGGTGTACTACGATAATATTGCCTTCTCTGACTGGACAAACTCCCTTTCTAAAGCCCCAATGCTCAAAGCACAACACCCTGAATATGAAACTTGGAGCGCGGGTATTCACGGCAAGAACAATGTCACTTGTATTGACTGTCACATGCCGAAATTACAAAACGAAAAAGGTGAACTGTACACCAGCCATAAAATTGGCAACCCATTCGATAACTTTGATCAAACCTGCAGTAGCTGCCATACACAAAGCAAGGAGCAACTCCAAAGTATCGTTGCTGAGCGTAAAAAAGCGATTCAGGAGATGAAAATCAAAGTGGAAGATCAGTTAGTACGCGCTCACTTTGAAGCGAAAGCCGCTTGGGATGCCGGTGCAACAGATGCAGAAATGAAAGATATCCTAGCTGATATCCGTCATGCGCAGTGGCGCTGGGATTTGGCTATTGCATCTCATGGTATTCACATGCATGCCCCTGATGAAGGGTTACGTATGTTAGGTGGGGCGATGGACAAAGCCGCAGATGCTCGAACTAAGCTCGCGCGCTTACTGGGTTCAAAAGGCATTACTCATGAAATTACGATCCCTGATATCTCCACTAAAGAGAAAGCGCAACAAGCCATTGGCTTGGATATGCAAAAAATTAACGCCGACAAACAAGAGTTTTTAAAGACTGTGGTGCCTGAATGGGATGCACAGGCTCGTAAAAACGACCTGTTAGCCAAATAACCACCCACCCCAGTTCGCTGGGGTGCGACAACCAATGGAGTGAATATGGGCGTACTACGTTCGTTATTAACTGCTGGGGTGCTGGCGTCAGGCTTGTTATGGGCAATATCAGCGTCTGCAACACCACAAATGGCTGAAGAAGCCAGCAAGAATGGTCGCTGGCAGGTCACGCAACAGCGTAACCCAGATAATGCCTGCCTAGATTGCCATAAACCTGATAAAGAAGGCATGCATGGCACACATGCCGAGGTCATCAACCCGAATAATAATTTGCCGGTTACCTGTACCAATTGCCATGGCAAACCAGGTCCTAACCACCGTGAAGGCGTCAAGGATGTCATGCGGTTTAATGAGCCAATGTACAGCGTGGAACAGCAAAATAGCGTTTGTTTATCTTGCCACCTACCGGAACAGCTGCAAAAAGCGTTTTGGCCACATGATGTTCACGTTACCAAAGTCGCCTGTGCTAGCTGCCATGACTTGCACCCAAAACAAGACATGATGAAAGAGTTAAACGATAAAGGTAAGGTCAAAATCTGTGTAGATTGCCATTCAGATCAGCGAGATAACCCGAACTTTAATCCCGCTGCGGTCAATGTCCTTAAGGAGCAGCCATGAGTTGTTCTCGTCGTCAATTCATAATCTATTCAGGCGCACTGGCGGCGGTAGGCGGTGTGGCGGGGCATTCCCTCGCCAATACCATGAAGGTTGACGGGGTGCGTTATGGCATGATCCACGATGAAACACTGTGTATCGGCTGTACTGCCTGCATGGATGCATGTCGGGAAGTCAACCAAGTTCCAGAAGGCGTATCACGATTGACGATTATTCGCAGTGAACCAATCGGTCAATTTCCCGATATCAAATATCGTTTCTTCCGCCACTCTTGCCAGCACTGTGAACACGCTCCTTGTGTCGATGTTTGCCCAACCGGTGCCTCATTTATCGATAAAACAACGGGGATCGTGGATGTTAACCCTGACCTCTGTGTCGGCTGCCAATACTGTATCGCAGCCTGCCCTTATCGCGTCAGATTTATTCACCCTATTAGCAAAACCGCCGACAAGTGTGATTTTTGCCGTAAAACCAATCTCAAAAATGGAAAACAGCCCGCTTGTGTGGAAGCGTGCCCAACCAAAGCACTGGTATTCGGCAATTTAGATGACCCAAACAGCGCGGTTTCGTTAATGCTCAATGAAAAACCGACTTATCGATTCAAAATTGCGCTAGGGACTAAACCGAAAATGTACCGTGTTCCCTTTAAATACGGGGAGGTAAGCCAATGACAACCGCTTCCGCTTTCCATTTTGAATCCTTAGTTTGGGACTGGCCAATCGCCGTTTACCTCTTCCTGATTGGTATCTCTGCGGGCCTCGTCGTGCTGGCGGTTTTGATGCGCCAATATGTGCCTAACTCAGCCACCAGCACGAGCACAATTATGCGTACTACGCTGGTTTTAGCACCAACAACCATTATTCTTGGTTTATTGATCCTCATTTTTCACCTAACCCGTCCATGGACGTTCTGGAAATTGATGTTTCATTACAGCCCAACCTCCGTAATGTCTATGGGAGTCATGCTATTCCAAGTCTACATGGCGGTACTCGTCGTTTGGCTCGCTAAAATTTATGAGCAAGAGTTAATCGGATTACAACAAAAATGGCTACCTAAACTGACCATTTTGCCTCGGGTCTTAGGTTGGTTAAGCCGAGTCATGCGCGGGTTAGATATCGCTATGCTGGTTTTGGCGGTTTTATTGGGTGCTTATACCGGGTTCTTGCTATCTGCACTCAAATCCTATCCGTTCTTAAACAACCCGATACTACCGGCACTCTTCTTATTTTCGGGAATTTCGTCGGGGCTTGCCGTCAGCTTATTGGCTATCGCCCTGCGCTACCGTCAAAATATCCATAACCCAGAAACGGCCTTTTTGCATCGCGTAGAAAGTTTTGTAGTATGGTTAGAAATATTTTTACTAGCGGCATTCTTCGTCGGGCTGGCATTAGGCGATGACGGTAAACTACGCTCATTAGTCGCCGCGTTAGGTGGCGGTTTTTGGACGTGGTGGTTCTGGCTGGGTGTTGTGGGAATTGGCTTTATAATTCCTCTAGCCTTAAAGAAATGGCAACAAAAAGGCAGCCAAGCCTTTCGGGTTTTCGTGGTCAGTGGCGCTAGCTTAATTGGCGTATTTTTCCTGCGTTTCTTTGTGCTATACGCAGGGCAATTGACCGTCGCATAACCAAGCTAAATAAAGGTGATACTTGGAACTTTTCCTCCCCGAAATCGGGTTTATCAGTTTGCTACTGGCGCTGTGTATCACCAGTTATCACACCCTGCTGGGGTTTATTGGCGTTTTCCAGCACGTCCCGAGGCAAATGTCTCAGGGCGTGCTGTGGATCTCTTTGCAGTTCGCCTGTTTGCTCGTCGCATTTTTATGTTTAACTGCCAGCTTTGTTCTCAGTGATTTTTCTGTTGTTTATGTAGCACAGCATAGCCATAGTTTATCGCCACTGATGATCAAAATTGCTGCCGTCTGGGGTGGGCACGAAGGCTCATTATTGCTTTGGGTGCTATTTTTCTCAGGTTGGAGTACCTTATTTGCATGGCGCTACCGCCGCCAAAACAGTGCATTTTTTCCTTTAACCCTCTGCCTTTTAACCGCCATATGCACCGCTTTATTGCTGTTTGTCGTGTTCTATTCCAATCCATTTGAACGCTTATTTCCTCCTGCGATCGAAGGACGCGACCTCAACCCCATGTTGCAACATTGGGGACTAATTTTACATCCTCCCCTACTTTATCTTGGTTACAGCGGATTCATGTTGGTTGCCGCGTTAGTATTAGCCGCATTAATCGCCCCCCCAATGAAACAACCTGATGACGCAAGTCAGACCATTGCTCAATTGTGCTGGCGCTTTGCTGTTCCTAGTTGGTGTATACTCACTAGCGGTATCATCCTTGGTTCATGGTGGGCATACAGTGAATTAGGCTGGGGAGGATGGTGGTTTTGGGATCCTGTCGAGAATGCCTCTTTACTCCCTTGGCTTTCTGCCACGGCACTCTTGCATAGTTTATCGCTCACTCGACGGACGGGACGCTATCGCCACTGGAGTATGCTACTGGCGATAATGACCTTGATTTTGGCACTGCTTGGTACGCTCATTGTCCGTTCAGGGATCTTAATCTCCGTTCACGCCTTTGCCCTCGATAATGTGCGTGCCGCTCCGCTGTTTTTGCTCTTTAGTTTCTTAAGCCTTGGGGCGCTTTTTATTTATGGCTGGAAAGCCAAATTTCCCCCTCGTGACACCCAACGTAAAACATCGCGAGAAATCTATTTATTACTCACGCTCATCGTGTTTACTGCCGTTTTAGGCATTGTGCTCACTGGCACACTGTATCCAATGATTTATGGGCTACTGGGACTCGGTAAAATTTCAGTGGGTGCGCCTTATTTCAATCAGGCTTTACTGCCTTTTGGCTTAATCATGCTCGTGCTTATCGTGATATTGACATTCGGATATCGCCATATCACACACCAAGACCACCATACATTACGTCAACGCTCCCTTCTTATTTTGAATCAAAAACTCCCCGCAATTGTCTCGCACACTGGCGTTATTCTGTTCGCTATTGGTCTCGCCCTTTCAGCCACACAAAAAACAGAAACCAGCCAAAATATTGCCGTTGGGCAATCTATCTTTGTCGGTGGTTATCAGTTTCAATTTAAAGAATTACAATTGTCTGCCGAATCTAACTACACCACGGAAAAAGCCATTATCCATGTCAGCCAAAACTCAAAAAGTGGCTTTGATATTATAACGGAACGCCGGCTGTATATGGCTCGCCAGCAACTGATGATTGAGCCTGGGATTAGCTGGGGCTGGTTACGTTCTTGGTATGTGGTTCTGGGGGAAAAAACCGGTGATGACCGCTATGCCATGCGCTTTTATGTACAAGAAGGAATTCAGTGGATTTGGGGTGGTGGATTTATCATGTGTATTGGGGTACTGATAGGCTGGTTTAGGGAGCGTAAACATGCTTAAAATCATAGTCACGTTGCTCCTTTTGCTCAGTTCAATGAGCGTGCATGCACAAATTGTAGATACATGGGCATTTAACTCCAGCGAAGAACAGGAAAAATCCTTACACATAGCCTCACAATTACGCTGCCCACAATGTCAAAATCAAAACTTATTAGAATCTAATGCGCCAACCGCCGTCAGTATGCGTCATCAAGTATTTAAAATGGTTGCAGAAGGAAAAAACGAATCACAAATAAAACACTATATGACTGAACGCTATGGTGACTTTGTTTTATATAACCCACCGTTAAAATCCAGCACGCTTTTATTATGGTTACTGCCTTTATTCGCTGGCTTAGTTATTATTTTTATTCTGTGGAAAGCAGTAAAAAATAACAAAAAGACAAATAATACTGTTCCTACATTTATAACAGGATACAATCAGACTCACTCTGATACACAGTTATTAACAGACATAAATAATAAAAAAATATCCCAATATCCCTATTGGAATAGGATGAGTAATGTCGGTCTTGTCATGTTAATCTTCTTTATGATAGCGGGATATTTTTTATTTCCACGATTCAATTCAACACTTGATCTGTATCAACGACAAAATGACCCTATTCAGCAATTTACGCCTCTAGAACAAGAGAGTCAGGCGCTAAAACGCTTACAAGACGATATCCGCCAATCTCCTGAAAACAGTGAACTTTGGGCCGTTTTAGGTGAGTATTACCTCTACCAAAATAGCTATGATAATGCTTTAACCGCTTATGGCTATGCACTCAAATATCGGGGAGAAAATGCGCAACTCTATGCAGCAATGGCAACCGTGATGTATTACCAAGCGGGACAAGTGGTTACAAATGACACACAAAAAATGATAGACAAAGCATTAAGTCTAGATAAAAATGAAGTGACCGCATTGATGTTATTAGCCTCAGATGCTTTTATCAATGCCAACTACACAACGGCGATTAGTATCTGGCAAAACTTACTTGATAGTAATAATCCTAGACTCAATCGTGCTCAAATTATTGAAGCCATTCACATGGCTAAATTAATGGAAAAAAGTGGAAAGTAATGAATAAAAAATAAAGCTTACTGAGCTTTATTATCTTTCTACCTCCTTGATTGATAAAAAATAATAATAAGTTTAAATATTATAATTTAGAAAAAATATCATGACGAATAAGATACTTGCTATCTCAGTGATTATTCTTATTGCAGGAGGATCGTTTCTTGCAGGAGTAATGACTAACTATACACCTGATTTAGATGTAATTAAGAAGTCAGAGAAGGCTGTCGAAGACCTTTTAAACTTCCCTAAAACAGTCGAATTTAAAGATGTTAAATACCATATAATAAGGGAAACATTAGATCACGGTACGCTTGGCTATGTTTGTGGTCAAGTTCTCGTTTTTGATGCAAAAAACAGCTATACCTATAAACGTTTTATGGTAAAAACCTACCTGAATAAAGACGGCAGAAATATAGTTTCTATTCCGCTATTAGACAGAGACGAAATGGAGTTTCCGCTCAAAGAATTTAATTATTTATGGCGTAAAAATTGCCAAAGTCGATAATTATACTTAATTGAATATTATCTATTACTGATGAAATTAATTATTCTTATCATTATCCTGTTTGTAGCAACATGAAAGTTTTCCTGTCATATTCGCCTCTTGGATAGGTGGACATTTTACCGTGCCATAAGAACAGAAAACACAGCAGTCGCCCTCTAATGGCTTCAATAATACGCCACAGTGAGTACATTCATAAAACCATTGGCAAGCATCCGTTGGCATTTCTTCTACTTTAGAAAATCCGCATTTTGGGCACGTAATTTCGGACATTAATTCAATATTCACTTGGCTCATGTTACATCCTAAAAAAATATCCGTTTCTACTGTTCAAATATTTTATCTCATCTCATTAACCTTATTTTTGCGCTAAGTTAGCTTTGCAGTCGCTTCTATCGCCAAAAATAAAATGCGGTTCCAATAGCATTTCCTGCAAGGTTGATATAAAGTTTTCCACTTTTTTTAAAGCACCCTAAATTTTGGAGGCGAGATGTTTATTGGTTTTGACTACGGAACGTCCAACTGTTCCGTCGCAATCATGAAAGATGGCACCCCACAATTGCTCCCCCTTGAAGGTAGCCACTTTTATATTCCATCGACCCTGTGCGCACCGACAAGAGAATCGGTTTCAGAGCATTTATTTCGCCATTTGAATATCTCCCCTTCAGATTCTGTAGGGCAGCAGATCCTACGACGCTCTATCGCGTTTAACCAAGATGAAGGCATTGAATTAGAACCCGAAGATATTGTCTTTGGGCAAGCTGCATTGGACCTATACCTTAGCGATCCCCGCGATGTTTACTATGTTAAATCGCCAAAATCTTTTTTAGGGGCATCGGGTTTACACGAAACACAGGTCAGCTTCTTTGAAGATTTAGTGTGTGCCATGATGGCAAATATTAAACACACTGCTGAAGCCTCAACTCAACAAACAATAACTGACACCGTGATTGGTCGCCCGATCAACTTCCATGGTCGTGGTGGCGAGCTTGCCAACCAGCAAGCAGAAACTATCTTATTAAAAGCCGCCAAACGTGCTGGATTTAAAAATATTGCATTTCAATTTGAGCCTGTTGCTGCGGGTTTGGAATATGAAGCGACTCTCACTCAAGACCAAACCATACTCGTTGTGGATATTGGTGGGGGAACTACCGACTGCTCACTGATCCAGATGGGACCGAGTTATCAGGGTAGCCAAGACCGAACCCAATCGTTGTTGGCGCACAGCGGTCAGCGGGTTGGCGGAAACGATCTGGATATTTTCATTGCCTTAAAACAGCTAATGCAGCTATTTGGTATGGAAAGCCAGTATCAGTCAGGGATCAAAATGCCACTGTTGCAATTTTGGAACCCGATTGCGATTAACAATGTTGAAGCACAAAAAGAGTTTTATTCCCGAGCGAACCTCAATGCTTTAATTCGCTTGCAGCAAGAGGCTCAAGAACCCGCACTACTCGCACGCTTACTTGAGGTTTATCATCAAACGTTAGGTTACAGCATTGTACGTAAAGCAGAAGAAGCCAAGATTGCTTTATCCGATGAACCGACTTACTTAGCCAGAATTGCACTGTCGAAAGAGCTGCTCGAAGTGAATATTGGGCGTGAGCAACTCATTGATGCGATTGAATCACCAAAAGCCAAAATGATTGAATTAGTGAAAGAAGCGGTCACACAAGGCGGTGTACAGCCCGATGCCATTTTTGTCACAGGGGGGAGTGCTCGTTCACCTATCTTACATCAGGCAATTCAAGAACAACTCCCAAATATTCCAATTGTGCGTGGAGATGACTTTGGTTCCGTAACTGCGGGTCTAGCTCGCTGGGCACAAACCTGTTTTAAATAAGTTTATTCGCCAATGCCGCCTTCGCGGCATTGGATTCTTCGTTACTCTTCGAGCAATCGCCCTTCTTTTAAGTAACAAATTTTATTCGCCATCAGCTGAGCTTCATCTTCGCTATGAGTCACCAGTAATGCCGTTTGCCCTGCCGCACGTAAAATATCTCGGACTTCTTGTCCTAAACGTTTCCGGCTATCAGGGTCAAGGCTAGAAAGCGGTTCATCCAGTAACAATACCGCCGGCTGTGGGGCTAATGCTCTCGCTAACGCGATACGCTGTTGTTGCCCGCCAGACATTTCATGCGGGTAGCGCTCAGCGAGTGTACTCAGTTCCACCAGATTTAAAAGCTGCTGGACCCGAGCTTGCTGCTGATCTTTAGGTTGTTTTCTTAAGCCAAACGCCACATTCTGCGCCGCCGTTAAATGTGGAAACAATGCGTAATCTTGAAAGACCATCCCGACATTGCGCTGTTCAGGGGGTAAGTGAATATGTGGACCCGCAACACATCGTCCGCCCACATGGATAGTCCCTTTTTCAACGGGTTCAAACCCAGCAATAGCACGCAACGCCGTGGTTTTACCACACCCTGAAGCCCCTAATAAACAACCGATCTCACCCGCTGCAATATGCAAAGAGAAACCATTAAGTACATGGTTACGTTGATGTTTATTGCCGTAAGAGACATACACATTATCAAGAACTAAGGTTGAATCTGACACCGAATACGTTCCTTAACATAATGATTTTTATTAAGAAGACTGCTTTGACTGAGACGATGTGAGTTGGCTACGCGCCAATAAAATCACAGGTAATGTTCCCGCCAATACGATCAATAATGCTGCAATTGCCCCTTCCTCATAAGTGCCACGAGCCGCTTCCGCATACAATGAAGTTGCCAATGTTTCAAAATTCACAGGGCGTAAAAGTAATGTGGTCGGCAGCTCTTTCATTGCATCCGCAAATACCAATAGCGCACTGGTGACAAGCGCCGGACGTAATAGCGGAAGGTGCACACGAAAGAATGTTCGCAGCTCGCTTTCCCCTAGCAGCCGTGAGGCTTGTTCCATACTTGGCGGAATTCGGGTTAAACCCGCATCAATCGCACCAATGGAAATTGCCATAAATCGAATTGAGCAGCAGATAACCAATAAAATTCCCGTAGATAACAGCGGTAATCCTCGAAAATCCAATAGTTCCGCAAGAAAATTATCTAGCGCCATACCCGGAGTTAATAAGCCAATCGCCAACACGGTCCCGGGTACCGCATAGCCCAGCGAAGCAACTTTCATTAAGGTTCGACGCCATTCTTGAGACGAACCAGAAATCGCGCTCGCTCTGGCATACCACGCCACAACAATACTCACCAACGTCACAACAACGGTGACACCCACCGCCAGCAATAATGAATTTTGTAATGACTGCAACAGGCTGCTTGAAATTGTCATGCTGTCACTGATGCGTTTAATACTTTCCCATCCCAAGAAAAGAGCTGGCGCTAAAAAGCCTAATACGACGGGTAGCGCGGTGACGCACGTGGCTAATATGGCTCGCCATCCCGTCAATCGTGATGGCAAGATCCCACGCATTTGCCGTCCAGTACTGTAACGCTGATTTTTTCGACCGTAATATTCTAATGCTAACAACAAGATAATCACGGTTAACATCGAGCAGGCGATTTGCGCCGCAGCGGGTAGATCTGAGCGAGTCACCCACGTGGTGTACACCGTCACGGTGAGCGTATTCACACCCAAAAATTCCGATGCACCGATGTCATTAAGCGTTTCAAGCAAAGCAAGACTCGTTCCCACTACTAACGCGGGGCGCGCCATGGGCAATGCCACGCGAAAAAAGGTCCCTGTAGAACTGAGCCCAAGCGTTCGCGCCGCTTCCAATAAATGGGCGGGCTGGCTCATAAACATCGCCCGCATGGTCAGGTAAACATACGGATAAAGCACCAAACCCAGCAGCAAAATGGCGCCCGTCATCGAACGGAGATCAGGCAGGCGGAATTGGCGTGGAGAGTCATAGCCTAATACGCTACGGATAAACTCTTGAATAGGTCCAATAGGGTGTAGCAGGTCTAGCCATGCAAACGCCACAATATAGGTTGGCATTGCAAGAGGTAACAGCAGAGCCCAGCTAAACAACTTACGCCCGGGAAAATCAAATGCCGTCACCAGCCATGCACAACCGGCACCAATGGTCATGACCATCGCACCGACACCCAGCAACAAAACTACCGTATTCAAAGTTGCATCGGGTAACACATAACGCATCAAGTGTTCCCAATGATCTAACCCTGAGCTTGCTGCAAGACCCAATAAAAACAATAAAGGGGTCAGAACGCCAAGCGTAATGACCACCACAGAAAGTGTTAATGGCGAAAAACCAACGCGCGACAACCTGAAGGAGCCGCGCGCAGAGGTTGAGCCAGTATTATTGATCGAATCCAACTTTATCTACCAACTGACTCGCTTGTTTACGGTATTTCACAATTTCGGTCAGTGGGAGAGTATCCACATTGATTTCACCGATCGCGTTATTGATGGTGGCATCTAATGGCACCCCTTTACGAATTGGGTATTCATAGTTTGCTTGGGCATACAGCTGTTGAGCTGGAACAGAAACCAGATATTCCATCAGTTTAACGGCTTGCTCTTTATGTGGAGCATTACGCGCGACTGCTGCACCAGTGATGTTGACGTGTGTTCCACCATTGGTAAAGGTAGGCTGAACCACTTTGATAGCATCTCCCCATTTACGTGCGTCAGTGCCCTCTTTGGCATTTTTCATGTGACCCACATAATAAGAGTTAGCTAAACCGACATCACAGATACCGCCAAGAATATCACGCGCAACATCGCGGTCACCGCCTGTCGCTTTGCGTGCTAAGTTAGCTTTCACACCGCGTAACCAAGCTTCCGTTTTTGCTTCGCCATCGTGGGCAATCATTGCAGCCACTAACGCCGTATTATAAGGATGCTGACCTGCGCGGATACAAATTTTGTCTTTCCATTTTGGATCGGCTAAATCTTCATAGGTGATGCTCTTTAGCGGTAAATCTTTCTCTGCATACAGCACACGAGCACGCATCGATAAGCCAAACCATTGGTTATCTTTGTCACGTAATGAGGCAGGAATTGCATCAGTTAATGTTTTTGATTCAACAGGCTGAGTCACACCTGCTTCAACTAAATCGATAAGGTTCCCAGCGTCCACCGTCATTAATAAGTCAGCTGGCGAATTTTTACCTTCCGCTTTAACGCGCTCTAACATACCGTCTTTGACATAGACAGTGTTGACGTCAATAGCTGTTTCTTTGGTAAAGGCATCCAAAAGTGGCTGGATCAAACCCGGCTCACGCGTGGTGTATAACGTTAGGGAATCTTTTGCCATGGCAGGCAGTGCGCAGGTAACAATAAGCGATGAGGCCAGCGTAACTAAACGAGTTTTATTACGCAAAAAATACAGTTTTTTCAACATTTTGCTATCTTCTCCGAGGTGAAGTGATGCTTGAATTAGTTTATTGAGTATTTTTAACTGGTCGAAAAAAAGTATATTGATAATAAATCTCGTTTGCAAACTATTTTCATCCATTAATAATTATCATTAATAACTATTGAAATTTATTTATATTTTATTGTTTAAGATTCATTTTTAATGAATCGTTTTCCTGCGGGCATAAAAAAAGCATCTTAACGATGCCTAATCAACAAATATAATAATGAAAAGGCTCACGATATTCCATCATGAGCCTTTTCGTCTCTCTAGATTAAGTCACTAATCATACATAAACGTCACGCCAATAACGGACTGCACTTTCCCTGCGGTGACCTGACCTTGAGTTCTAGAATATCGCGCGCTTAGCCCTAAGTTCACCGCTGAACTTCCTACTCGACCTAACTGCACGTTTTGGTTTGCAGGGATAGCATTACCATTGCGAACCATTTGAATTCCTACCCCTTTTGCAGCATTAGCGCCAGACAGTGTATTAGCAAAAATATTGCTGCTCGTATCCGTTGTACCGGTTAAATAATAGGAGATATTTTGGCTCGAAGCGCAATAGATAGATAACGGTACCGGCTGAGCACTTCCCGGATATTCCGGTAAATTGACGACCACATTACGCGAAGAAACATCACAACCACCAATTGGTACGACAACATCATTGTTAGCATACAAATTCCATGTAAAGGTTGATGTATTGACGTTCCCTCCTCCCACTATGTTGGAGCCAACTTGATACATCACCAATGTCGCAAAGTGGGTTCCTCGGTTAACCACTACACCACCCGCCGCAGAAATGGGGGTTAAATATAATTGAGTATTCCATGCAGTGTAATTGCCTGATTGAAAATCCTGCTGGTGAGTTGGGCTAGTCAAAGGGAACGTATAGCTTGAGCCATAATATCGTAATGAGCCTCGAAAGTTATTTAATACCCCACCATAAGCGGAACCACGGATCATATTCACTTGGTCACGTCGCGCTGATGGGTCATCGTTCTTACAAAATATTGAATTCGACAAATCGACCACTAAGTTTTGACCAGCTTGAACACTTGGCTGCAAGTTAACATACGCATTGGCGGTCACTGGGCTTTGTGTGTAGCTTAAAACGTTTCCTGTTGAGTCATAACAGGTAAACGCATATGCCGATGAAGCCCCGACAAAATAGATAAATAAGTTAAGAAAAATTAATCTAATCATATATTTTATATTCATAAAATGACTCACAGATAAGTGTAAGTGACATCAATCGCCGCTTGGATAGTGCCTTGTGTCGCACCACCTTTCACCGATATCGCCCTCACCTGTAAAGGAAAGCTAGTTGAAAGCGTTGCATCGTTCACCGATACGCGCTTTTGCGCACCGTTACTTAAATTATTGCCCGATGTATCTTGAAGTTGCAGCTGAATATTTCCTGCCGTGCCCTGATTTTTGTAGTATCCCACCGTGTCGGCAACACCTTTGAATGTCGCCATTACCACCGATGTTCCTACCGGACAATTGACCAAATCTAATGACACCGAATGCCATTCAGATGCAGAACCTGGGGAAACCAAATTGAATGTGTACAGATCGCCCAGTTCCACATTGGCAGTCGATGTTGAGACCGTGCAAGGTTTTGCCACGACACTGCCATTAACAGTTACAGTCACATCAGCCGCTTGCGTGGAAGTGATTGAAGCAGACAGCAACCCCAATAGTAGTGCCGTCGTCACCGTTGATTTATACGTCATCATCGCATCCTTTATTTACTGGAATTCGAGCGTAAACGTTGCCGTTGCTCGAATATGTCCCGCAGTGACTGGCAATTTTGACGCCATTAAACGTGCATTAAAATTGAGTGTATTGGCTTTTCCTGCGACTAATGGCGTCCATACAATGTTATTGGAGTCCGCATTGAGGACTAATGGGTTCTTGGCACTGTCCAAAATTTGAATCCCAGCTCCTGTTGCATTCGAGCTACCCGGTTCTATAGCAAGTAAGCTTTTATTATTTAAATCAGCGATACCAACAAACCCAACTTTTACCGCAGTCACTGCCGAACCACATGGCGTCAGTTCAATACGAAAAGGCACAGTAGGCGTCACTTCCCCTACGGAGTGCAGCTGTTTCACCGCATTGAGCAGTAAATCCACCACTTGATTTTGCGATCCCGGTGCTACCGCACAGGTATTATCCTTCACATTACCTTTAATAATAATGGTGCTATCCGCCGCAAAGGCACTGGTGCACAGGAGCAAAGAGGTCAGTATTGAGCTAAAAAATACTTTCGATTTATCAAACACAATTGGCTCCTTATTGGCACTCGGCACGATACTTACTGAGGATTTCATATTGGCTTTCTTCTGGCAGTGTGTAATTAACCGTACACTGAGCATCAGCCCCTTCCCCCCAACGTGCGATTAATCGACCCGTTAGCGGTAACCCCGTTAAATAAACTTGCCCATCTTCCGCCACAATACTGCCACCACCACTTTCATCAGAAGAGACGACGGAACCAAACGGCACTGGTTTTCCATGTCTCATCAACGTCATAAGAACTTTTATCCCAACTTTAGGTTGGAAATCAGCGCGAACCACAGCACCACGGGTTGGCACCACATTCATGACCGGATCATCAAGATCCACGTTATTCGCCAGTGTATTCGTATTCAGTGCAATACGGTTTTCACGGTACTCGGTGGCATAAGGCAATACAGCATAACCACGCCAGTCTGTCTCAACGCCCGTCTGGTTTTCAACTTTGACATGTCCCGCGCCCGGCGCTTTAACTAGCACGACGGTATCGTTCATCGGTTGACTCAATGTCAGCCCGTTTTCATGCGCTAAAATCCCGCCACTTACGCCGTAATAAACTTGGCGGATATTATCGGCATAGCTATAACCGACGTTGGCATTTCCATAAGCTCCACGATAGTTCAAAGAGGTATACCCTGTTCCCGAAGACTTACCATCGCCGCCCCCTGCATATCCTGCTTGAACGCTATAACTTAAGTTATTATCTTCCAGCAATGTGCCGTAAATACCTGCCGTATTGTTCACTCGTCCTTTTAGATCGTGTGAGACGTTATAACTTGCACTCGCATTACGCCAAATTGATTGGCTATCTGAACGTAACCAATGGCTAAACGGAATATTCACGTTCAATGCCAACATTTGGTCGTTACCTTCCTGCCATGAGTTTTTAGATAAGCTATAACTTAGGCCCCAACTAATACCTTGAATTAGGGTGTTGATACCAACCTGTAACTGTTTATCTGCCTTGTTCGTATTCCAATACGTCTCATGGCTTCCCGTCACATACATGGTGGATTGCTCACCCAATTGTTGCGTTAAGGTCAGCTGAATTTTTTCACGCTTGTTATACGCCAAGTTGTAATAGTCACTGAACTTAGGTGTAACGTAGATAACCCCATCTTGAGTCGCAAGATTGTACCCTGACATGCGCTTATACGTGGTATCAGCAAAGGAGTAATACCCTTTCGTTGAATACCGATAACCCGCTAACTGGATAATCGTTCCGGTTTCACTCATTGACTTGTTATACAAGAAACGGATTGACTGACCTTGATGGTTACTGTCATCCGGTAACTTGGCATTCGCATGAGTAATATCGATAGACAATGCCCCAAAAACACCAATATTTTTCCCGATACCTGCGTTAAATGACTGGTAACGATTGGCTAACTGAGTTCCACCATACAGCGTCCAGCCATAGGACAAACCATGCAACAGTGTGGTTTGTAAAAAGGTTGGTTTCTCCTGATTACCACTCCCTGAA
This sequence comes from Providencia sp. PROV033, assembly GCF_028484855.1. Lineage (NCBI taxonomy): Bacteria > Pseudomonadati > Pseudomonadota > Gammaproteobacteria > Enterobacterales > Morganellaceae > Providencia > Providencia sp. PROV033. The sequence goes on from NZ_JAMPSW010000030.1 coordinate 32,471, forward strand.
CGGTAATCACCCACGGTCACGGCATATTGGGTATGCCCTTCACGTTGTAATAACGGCACCGAAGCGTAAGGTACGGTATAGCTTTGTACCGAGCCATCAGCCTCAGTGATCGTCACGTGTAAGTCGCCGCTATTCCCTGCGGCATAGAGATCATTAATCACAAACGGTCCAGGCGGAAACGTATTGCGATAGATCTCATAACCATTTTGCTTAATGGAGACATCCGCTGTACCACGGGCGATCCCACGGATCACTGGCGCAAATCCTTTTTGGCTTTCGGGCAACATATTGTCGTCCGAAGCGAGTTGAATACCACGGAAGTTAACGCTATCGAAAATTTCGCCAGGCGTGTAGCTATCACCAATCGTTAGACGGGAACGAATCACATTGATACCACGCTCAAGATAGGTATTGATATGTTCCCAGCGAGTTTCACTATTTGCTGTGCCTGAGCTGTGGCTCCATGTGGAGTTATCCCGTAATCGCCATGCGCCAAAGTTTAAACCACTTTGTAGATTCAAATAGTTATAGCTACTGTTCTTTCCGTCTTGGTTACGAGCACTGCTTCCCGTCAGGCTATAGTTTAAAATTCCTGCCGTGATCCCTGAATCCCAAAGCTCCGGAGGAATAAAACCTCGTGCTTTGTCTTTCATAAACAGTTGTGGAACAGTGATATATAATCGTTGCAAACCGACATCAAATCTCGCCGTTGAATCCTTCACGGTGGATGATAATGGTTCACAGGTATCTTTCGGTTTTGTTGTTAATTCTGGAATCGATAGCGTATTGATCCCCATTTTTGCCAGCTCATCAGGGGTAAAACAAGGGGATAATTGTTTATCATTTTTATCCAGAACAAAACGCACATCTCGCGTCAGTAAATACCCGTCATTAAGATAGACATCGACACGGTAAGTACCTTCAGGCACTTCTTGCCCTTGTTCAAATGCAGATAAATCTGCGACTGCCGAAGGGTCATCCGCTAAGAAACGAGGGTTAAAATACAACTCTGCCGTCGCCCATGTTGGATAAAGGCATGCGCCTATCAAGAATGCCAGCGGAACCAAAGGAAAACGGCGCTCGAATCTGCATCCCAAAAATGATCCTTTTTTTGAAATTAATTGCCCTTTTACAGATGCCAGATGTGACATGCTCCCTCCGCTCAACAATGTTGCTCAGCAAATTTTCCAATTTGGAATGATGTTTAATTATTTTCGAGAAATAAAAACGTACGTTTTTACTGCATTTTTCCTGTCATTTTCGGCGTTAGTGCGCCGTAATCATTAATGGTTTGGTAGCTAATGGCACCATTTCCATTGGAAGGAACATTTACTGACGCATCACCAAATGGCGGAACAAGTACGTTATCCAACTTCGCTGATCCGATTTTTAAATCGGTGACAGTCGCAAAATAAGGCGTTGGGTTAACCACAACCAATGAGCTACCTTGGCGCTTAAAACGTAATTCTTCAGCCACTTTATCTGGAGCAATAGAGAGACCTGTAGGACGGTAATACAATTTAATGCGGCTAATAATCGCTAACTGTAACGTGTTTTCGCTCATGTTCGCTTTGTCCATTGCTGGAATCGCTTTCACATTCAGCCAAAACAGTGTTTCTCTATCTTTCGGCAGTTGGTTATTGGTCGCATCAATAATGCGCAGTGTATTTTCTTTAACACCTTTCATCGTGAAAAGAGGCGGTGTAATTGCAAATTGGCTATCTTTTTGACCATTCGCATTTTCGACCCATGACTGGATAAGAAAAACGCCTTTTTCATCATTGTTGGTCACGGCAAGTTGAACCTGCTTTTGATCTGCAGGATAAATCACTCGCGTTGCACCTAATGCAACACCTGCATAAACCTGAGTGGACACGGTCGAACAGAGTAAAAGTAATAAGGCGGTAATGAACTTATATGTTTTTCTGGTTTTCATGTTTACATCTGTCCTTTTTTTACTAAAAAATTAAATAAATATGTCACTGTCTTTTTCGATATTTTTATTCATAAGTCAGTGAGAAAAGTGCTTGTGTATTCGCTTTTCCGCCCATGATGTTCTCGCTTGTCGAGCGATACTTCGCAACAAAATGCAATGTCATATCCCCATCACGCAGATTTGCCACTTTACGTGGAGCACTATTCACCGGAATTAAGGTATTTTTTGAATCAAAAATGGCTACTCCCACACCTCTCGCGGTGTTAGGTCCATCACCGATGGAAAAAATATCTGGGTTCCTTTCATTAGCCACACCGTTGAAGGTTATGGATACATACTCGCTAACTGCATTGCTACACTCTCGGAGGTGAAGATCAAACGCAGTCGGTGCTGAATCTTGACCTGGAGCCTTGAATGCATTAGTGCGCACTTGCCCCATATTCACGACTAAATTACGGTCTGAAGTTTCAACAGTGCAGCCTTCCGCAATTAACTCCCCTTGAAAGCGCATCCCGCCACCAGGAAGTTGGACTTTCCATTTATTTCCAGCTTGCAAAAATGGAGAAAACAGAAGGAGTGAAACTGCCAGCAGCTCTCTCATAAACTTCCACCTTTTGGTTCGTGAATAAAAGCCATCCTTGGCTTATCAAATGGGATATCCCTAATCCTTTTTAATGATTACTCGTATTGAACTGCGAAGGTTGCATCTGCGTTAGCAACACCAGCAGTTGTTGCACCCAGTGCAAAGTAACGTGCTTGGAATGGTAGTACGTTTGCACCATCATTCAGCGTGATAGGGCTGCTGAATGTTGCGCCATCCAGACCCAGAGGTGCGCTTTGACCATCTAAAATTTGGATACCAACGTTAGTTGCCGCACCTGAAGCTGAAGAAGCAACAGATAAAACAGTTGGGTTAGCTGCATTCGCTGCAACACCGGTAAATGCTACTTTTGCAGAAGTTGCAACAGTGGTGTCACAGTCGTTTAATTGAATGTTGAAACCTACAGAACCACTGGTATCACCTAATTTAGCTAATTTAGCAGTACGAACTTGGCCCAGACGAACAGTTTGCTCTACAGAACCAGCATCAACAGCACACGCTGCATTCACTAGCTCACCTTTAAAGTGTACCTGACCGCCGTTAACGGTTGTGGTTGCAGCCATTGCAGCAACTGAACCTAAAGATAAAGCTGAAATAACAACAAGTGCTAGTGATTTAACTTTCATAATATTTCCTTATGTTTATTTATTAAGTACATCTTGATAGAAAAAAATACAGACTTCATGACACCATAATTGAAACGATCGAATTTAATTAAATTACAAAGAGTAATTTAATTAAATTTGAATTGTTTTTAAGATTAAGACGCTATCACTCTATTTTCGAGTTTTTATAGACGCTAGAATCAAATAAATACTTCATTTTTTCAAAAAAAACATCGATATCTCGACTACTCATTTCAAGTGCGTTAAATAATATAATAAGCTTATCAAATGATATATTATTCACGCCGTTTTCATAACGAGATATTTGTTGTTGGCTAACATTAATACGTTTCGCCAATTCACTTCCTGTTAATCCTGTACGCCTACGGTAGTCTTTTAACATCCTGCCAATATTATTTGATAGCTGTTCAGATTCTCGCATTTCAAACCTCTCAGATCATATTTTGCTGATTATTTTTATATATTATCGATAAAGGCAAATACTCTTCAGCTGTTATTAAGTTATAGAATTAGATGAGCGGTTAAAAATTGTTTTTTTCGATCGAAAAGGTAGGATTTGATATACACAGGCTATCAATCAAGATTTTTAATTCATTTAAATCAATAAACAATCAAATATGAGTAAATATTTAACTATTCAAAATCAGATAGTTATAAAAAAACAAAATTATCGAAATAAAATATTAAAGATATTTGTTTAAATAAAATAAGCCCCATATAACACGGGAAACATGTGAAATAGAAACAATAATTTACAATAAGAACCAATATATAAAAACAAGGATACTAACTATTTAAAAATAAGAATCTCTTGTATCACAATTAATTCGCGTAGCTAAAAATAAAAACCAATCAAAAAAAGATAATCGGTATAGGATTACAAAAAAAAACATAAAATAAGCACATTAAAAGAAACAAATCGGTATATTTCACAAATTCTGGAAGCTAAAGCTAAATAATCTCGAAGAAAAACATAAAACTGAATTCATTATAGCTGAACATAGGAATATTCCTAGCAACAGAAAAATAAATATGTAAATAATTATTACCACGGGCTTCTTACCTTTAATTCGAGTTTTCCATCATAAGATTTAATTAAATTTTAAACATTTTATAACTTAAATAATTAAACTTTCCTAAAAAACATCAGTGAGCGTATTCATGAATTATCATATCTTTATTTAATCGTTTATTTACCTCAAATCGTTAAGCTAATCACTCACGATACACATTAAAAATAGTTTAGATATCGTAATGTATTTGTTCAGCATAAATACTAAGTAATATTGAATAGATTATTTATAAAGTGCCTAGGAAAGCCGGCTCGTCAATGCCATATGCATTTAGTCGCTAACATTAGAGGATGACTGGATAAGAAAAGCAGTAAAGATGTTCGGCTTAGCAGAAGGGAAATCGACATCATTTAGACAAAATCGTTGATGTGCCTTTAGAGGGAAAAATAAACCACCCCCTATAGGGGTGGTTAAAATGTAAAATCATTAGGATGCAACACTTGCCTTCTCTAAAATGACTGGAATATTTTTATACGCCGGAATACCACATTGAGGATCAAAGTTATCGAGCGCTATCAAGTTATTTGCTTCTGGAAAATAAGTGGCAACACAACGATCAGCCATATCATAGATAACCACTTTTAGATTATCTAAACGACGTTTAGTCCTCTTTTGCTGTTTATCCAAGGCAATAACATTGACCCTATCACCCGCAGATAATTTTTGTTTTTTTGCCTGAGCTTCACTGATAAAGATGACGTCTCTCTGACCAAAAACGCCACGATAGCGGTCATTCATTCCATAAATTGTCGTATTGTACTGGTCATGGCTACGTATAGTTGCCAACACTAATTCGCTATGTGTCGCAGACTCCGGATCCTCAATAACACCTTCTGTTGTTATAAAGTTTGCCTTACCTGATTGCGTTAACCACCTACGTTGAGCCGCTGCATTTGTTAAATGAAAACCGCCAGGAATTCGGATTCTTTTATTGTAATCTTCAAAACCTGGTAACACGGCTTCCATTGCATCACGAATTTTATCGTAATCATCAATGAAATCATCCCACTCGACTTTTGAGTTAGGGATTGTTGCTTTGGCAAGACCAGCAACAATTGCACATTCTGATTTTAAATATGGGCTAGCCGGTTTTAGTTTGCCATGTGAAGCATGTACCATTGACATAGAATCCTCAACTGTAATGCTTTGTGGACCTGACTTTTGAATATCAACTTCTGTACGACCTAATACCGGAAATAAAAATGTATGCTTTGCCGTCAACAAATGTGACCGATTAAGTTTGGTCCCAATATGAACAGCCATATCAAGTTTTTTCATTCCACTGTAGCACGCATCTTTATCCGGCATAGCAACAGCAAGGTTTCCCCCCATACAGATCAATGCATTTACTTTTCCTTCAGAGATTGCTTGCATGCTAGCCACGGCAGCGTGACCAAAAGCGATAGGAGGTTTAAAACCAAAGCGTTGCTCAATTTTATCGATAAAAGATTGGCTTGGTTTTTCAGTTATTCCGACGGTACGGTCGCCTTGCACATTAGAATGCCCCCTTAATGGACAAATTCCCGCACCATCCCGACCAATATTACCTTTCAATAATAAAAGATTGATGAGTTGCTGAATATTTTGAGTGCCATGCTGATGCTGCGTAATTCCCATGCCATAACAAATAATGGTGTTTTTTGCTTCAATATAAAGTTGAGCAATTTGCTCTATTTCATCGCGAGTCATGCCACTCACAGATAAAATATCATCCCAAGAAGTAGACAACACATCTTGCTTAAGTTTATCGAAACCAACGGTATGGGTACTTATAAATTCATTATCTAATATAGGCGCTTGACCTTTTGCTACCGCCGCATCGTGATACTCAATAATAGTGCGAATGACACCTTTAATTAATGCAGTATCTCCACCGATCCTAACTTTATAGTAATATCCCGCTAGAGGTGTGGACTCTAGCGTCAACATTTCAATTGGATCTTGCGGATAAGTAAATCGTTCTAATCCTCTTTCTTTCAAAGGATTAATTGCGATAATTTTGGCACCTCGTTTTGATACCTCACGAAGTGAACTGAGCATACGAGGATGATTAGTCCCTGGGTTGTGCCCAATACAAATCACTAAATCAGCCTTGTCAAAATCTTCAAGTAATACCGTCCCTTTACCCACACCTATTGAAGCTGCGAGACCAACACTTGTCGGCTCATGGCACATATTTGAGCAATCCGGAAAATTGTTAGTTCCATATTCTCTGGCAAAAAGCTGATATAAAAACGCCGCTTCATTTGACGTTCGACCTGAAGTATAAAACTCAACAGAATTAGGATCTGAGTAACTTGATAACCGCTGACCTATTTGAGCAAAAGCATCGTTCCATTCAATTTTTTCATAGCAATCTGTTTGCGCATTATATTTCATTGGATGAGTTAGACGACCTTCATTTTCCAAGTCGTAATCATCCCACGTTAACAGCTCACTCACTGTGTGTTTCGCAAAAAACTCAAGTGTCGTTCTCTTTGCTGTGGCTTCCCATGCCATCGCTTTTGCACCATTCTCACAAACATCAAATGATGCACTATGTTTAGGATCTGGCCACGCACAACCAGGACAGTCAAAACCTTGAGGTTTATTCATTTCAAACATAGTAATAATGTCGGGTACAACATCCATCTGCTCGCGTATAGCTTCAGCGACAGCTTTAACTGCCCCCCAACCTGCTGCAGGTCCAGTGTAATCTTCGATTTTTTCTTTCATTTTC
>NZ_JAMPSW010000031.1:0-34480 GCF_028484855.1 Providencia sp. PROV033
AAACTGAAATATAACGGAAAAGAAAAAGACAGTGATGATAGCGATATCGTTCTATCATTTACGGCGCCAACAGCAGTTGAAGCGCAAGATTTAATGGATGGGTATATTCGTTACACCGCGACACTCGTTCGTAAAAGAATGAAAACTGAAGTGGATAATGCGATTTCACGCCAATTGATTTATAGCGTAGAAGCGTTGAAGCAAGACACCACAAAAATCCAGATTGCTTATGATGTGAAAATTGAACGTTTGAAACGTGCAATTACCATTGCGAAGGCGGCAGGAATTACTCGTCCGATTGCGAGAGACTCGGTCGCAATCAATGATGACCCTGATTACCCAATTGCATTAGGTTCTGAAGCCTTAGAAGAAAAACTGGGTATTGAGTTAAAAAATCGTGATTTAGCGCTGATCAGTGAGAAACTGCAAAATGCGAGAGTTTATATTGATAACTTAAACTCACTGACTACCAAAGAATTAGATTTTGAGCCAGTTAGATTTATTCTGACACCGGATTTGCCTGTTGCGAAAGCTTCGCCTAAATCCATGCTTATCGTTGCGTTAGGTGCTATTTTAGGCTTTATCATGAGCTGTGCATTCGTATTAGGTCGTGACCTGTACCGTAACTATAATCAGCAAAATATTCGCCATAAGTAATCCCTCAAGAGTGTAATAAATATCTAACCAGCACCTTTTTATCGAAGGGTGCTGGTTTTCTTTTATCGTGATAGAATACCGGAATGTTCCTTTTTTAATGTTCCCAATATGAAATTCCCCGGTCAACGCAAATCTAAACACTACTTTCCTGTCTCTCTGAGAGATCCTCTTTTGCAACCCATGAAAGAGATGATGTCTGACGATGAAAACTGCAAATCGTATATTGTGGGTATCGACCAAACACTCGTTGATATTGAAGCGAAAATTGATGATGAATTTATTGAACGTTATCAATTAAGTAAAGGTCATTCCTTAGTCATCGAAGATGATGCGGCAGAAGCACTCTATAAAGAGCTTACCGAACAAAAGCTAATTACCCATGAATTTGCGGGTGGAACAATCGGCAATACCCTCCACAATTACTCTGTTTTAGCGGATGACCGCTCTGTTTTATTGGGCACCATGTGCAACAACATTCAGATTGGTAGCTACGCATATCGCTACCTTTGTCATACCTCAAGTCGTATGGATTTGAATTACTTGCAAGGGGTAGATGGTCCAATTGGACGTTGCTTTACGCTGATCACTGAAAATGGTGAACGTACCTTTGCGATCAGCCCTGGGCACATGAATCGTTTGCATCCAGATAGTATTCCTGAGGATATTATTGCAGGGGCTTCCGCACTGGTATTAACCGCTTACTTAGTCCGTTGTAAGCCGGGGGAAACCATGCCTGATGCCACTATGCAGGCAATCCATTATGCGAAAAAACACAATGTTCCCGTGGTATTAACATTGGGAACTAAGTTTGTTATCGCTCAAGACCCACAATTCTGGCGTGATTTTCTTAAGGATCATGTTTCTGTGGTTGCGATGAACGAAGATGAAGCTTTGGAGCTAACCGGTTTTAGCGATCCATTATTAGCCTCCAATATGGCACTGGATTGGGTTGACCTTGTTCTGTGTACTGCGGGACCTTCTGGATTGTATATGGCAGGTTTTACTGAAGAAGAATATAAACGTAAAACGCAGCACCCATTACTACCAGGGGCGATTGCCGAATTTAATTTGTATGAGTTTAGCCGTGCAATGCGCATGCAGGATTGCCAACAGCCTCGTCGCATTTTCTCCCATATAGAGCCTTATATGGGGGGGCCTGAAAAAATCATGAATACCAATGGGGCCGGCGATGGGGCATTATCGGCATTACTGCATGATATTACGGCGAATTCATACCATCGCTCAAATGTTCCTAACTCCAGTAAACATGAACGTCAATACCTCACGTACTCCTCATTGGCGCAGGTGTGTAAGTATGCTAACCGTGTAAGCTATCAAGTCCTTTCCCAGCATTCTCCACGCTTAACACGCGGATTACCGGAAAAAGAAGACAGCTTAGAAGAGTCCTATTGGGACCGCTAAATATAAATGGGTAATATAGAAATAAAAAAACACCTCGAATGAGGTGTTTTTGTTTTTATCAAGATGCGAGCTATTAAGCTTCTTTGGCGATCCCCGCAGGGTGCTCAGCTTTAACAGCCTCAACCGCTTTCTCATCTTCTTGCTCATAGCGCATAGCTTGTGGAACTGAGATTTTAATCGCAATAAATACCGCTAAGAAACCACCCACTAATTTACCTAACAAGATTGGCAACACTAATGTTGGTTGGAAATTTGCGGTAAAGGCTAAATGATCGCCAATCGTCGCTTGTGCGCATACCCCGAAAGCCACACACAACACCTTGTCTCTAGCACGCATCTCTTTGAATAAGTGGTAGGTCGCAATGATATTTGCCATCACCATAATAAATCCGAGTGAACCCGTGTCGCTCAGTTTTAATCGACGGCTAAGCGCACTAACTAACGGTTTGCAGTAGCGTTGGAACAAGTAACAGATAGGGAAAGTCCCTGCGAGCATAATCCCAATATAACCCGCAATTTCGATGGCACGGAACAACTCATTTTGGTCTGCAAACAACGGATCGAAACCCCATGCCCCGAATACTTTACTAAACACACCGGTAAAATGCTCGACGATCGAGAAAGCTAAAACGAGTTTAACGAAAGCATCCATGATCTTACCGAAGATCAAAAAGCCTGTAACCATTAACATTGGGCGATATTTTAAACCCGCAGCAAGTAAGAAACAGAAGACAAATAGTGGCATTAAATACTGCAACATCGTCAGAAAATCGAGGGTTAGCTGATGCGTTGCTGGGGAGTTAGTCGAGATAATATCGCGAACCGGAATATTATTGAGCGTGATCAGCAGTAATGATGCCAATACCCCAAATGGAATAGAGATCAATCCAGCCATTGCGCCTAAGGCTAAGTATTTGTGATCTTTGCGATTTAACATAGTTAAACCGACGGGGATCAGGTAAACAATTGTTGCGCCAGAGGTATAACCGATCAACATCGCAGTGATCCACATATCGCGATTCGTGGTTAAGGCATCGGCTAACTGATATCCACCCATATCCACGGCGATAATTGACAGCGCCGCAATAGAAACATCAGAGCCGACGGAACTGAATACCGGTCCTAAAATGTATGAGATTAATTGTGAAAGTAGCGGGACGGCAGCCATGATCCCTGCTTGAGCGAGAAACACGGGACCAATAGAAAAAATGCCGTTTACAAACTCTTTTCCAAGGTCACTGGCAGGTCTGACAATCGATGCGACGGCACCGATGACGGCTCCGCACATAATTAAGTAGATAATGTAGTTTCCGAATTCGGCCATAGTAGGGTTTCCTTTCTTTTTTATTGTTGGAAAATTAATTTCTTAGCTGGCGAGAACGGGCAATAATGTCGCGATACTGTTCCATTATGCCTTGCATGTTGGTGCCATCAGGGCGTGTGACGCTGGTATTACGTCGTATCGCCATTTCATGACTTATTCCCAAACCTTTACGTGCAAGCAAGGCTGCCCCGAGAGCTGTGACTTCACGATTTGCTGGTGCTTCAATATTTTTTTGCAATAAATTAGCCAAAAACTGCTTAAAGTACTGATTTGACGATAACCCTCCATCGACTGAAATGGACTGACCTAATGGAGATATCTTCTCCATTGCGAAAATAACTTCGGCAGAACGCGCGGCAATTCCTTCTAAAACAGACTGCATCATGTCTTTCTTGTCGGTATCTAAAGACAGCCCAGCCCATAGACCGGCAGCGCTGCGATCCCAATAAGGACAACCTAGCCCTGAAAGTGCAGGAACAAACGCCAAACCGCGCTTAATGGCGGGTTCATCACGAAAATCAGCCAGCTCATCAAAATCCTCAAATAGACCGATTTTGCGTGCCCAATTGATTGCGGATGCAGCGTTATAGACGCCGCCATCTAAACCAAAAACAGGGGCTTCTCCTGGAAATTTCCAACATAAGGTTGGTAGTAATCCACTTTGGTGGGTTTGTGGAATATCGCTGCCCGTCAATGTCTGCAAAAAGGCACCTGTTCCAAAGGTAATTTTTGCATCCCCTTTTTGGCGGCAGCCATGCCCAAAGGTTCCGGCGAATTGATCGACAATAATGGCGGTCACTGGGGTGAGATGACCATCGAGATTAACGGCGCCAAAGTCACCGATGTTATCGCGTAGTGGCGGTAAACAGTGGATAGGGACACCAAAAATCTCACACAGTTGGGGATCCCACTCCAAAGTATGAATATTGAGCAGAGACGTACGTGATGCGGAGTTATAATCTGTCACGAAAACGTCGCATAAACGATCAAGGAAAAAAGCGTCCATGGTGCCGATACGTAGGCGATTTTTATCTGCAAGAGACTTAGCACCAACGACATTCTCCATGATCCATCCCATCTTACTGGCAGAAAAGTAAGGATCTAATGGCAAGCCAGATTTGGATTGTACAAGGGGCTCTAACCCCGCATTTTTAAGTTGCTGGATAGTTTTTTCAGTACGGAGATCTTGCCAAACAATTGCGTTATAGAGGGGGCGCTTCGTTTGAGCATCCCACGCAACAATACTTTCACCTTGGTGACAAATACCAATAGCATCAACGACTTCACAGCTATTCAGACATTTGATGATATTTACCAAGATCTCTTCTGGATCATGCTCAACCCAACCACTATTTAAGGTGATCTGTTTGTGCGGAATACTCATCGGGGAGTGATAATGACCGCCTTCTTCAAAGACGACGACCCGGGTTCCCGTTGTTCCCTGATCGATAGCGGCATAACGTTGATTGAGCATCTCTGAATTTCCCAGTGTTATAAATGTTGTAAATTGGTTTGTTTTTTTGCCTACTATCGTTCAAACGGAAATAAAATCCACAAAAAACTCACAGTAAGTTTCGTGAATGTGATAACTGTCACAATAAGATAACAATGTGAGAAGTTTTTGGTGTGTTGCTGTGATTTGTGTTGTTTTATTTGTTGAGATTGTGGGAATTATGTGGTTTTATGTGTTCAAGTTTTATGTTAAGGATTTCAGCCATGAATGCTAATAATAAAAAAATGTGGGATGTCATTGTGATTGGCGGTGGTGTCATTGGCTGTGCAGTGACCCGAAAATTCACATTGATGGGCGCTAAAACGCTGCTATTAGAGCGTGGCGGCGATATTTTATCAGGGGCAAGTAAAGCAAATAGCGCGTTGTTACATACCGGTTTTGATGCCACACCAGGGACATTAGAATTGGAATGTATGCAAGATGGGTATCGGGAGTTCATTGATATTAGAGAAAAAATGAATTTACCGTTACTCAAAACAGGTGCGTTGGTTGTGGCTTGGAACGAAGAGCAGCTCAATAAGCTGCCGAGCATTGTAGACCAAGCACATACCAATAATGTCATGGATGTGGGAATGATAGATAAAGAAGAACTTTATCGTCGAGAGCCACATTTGGCGCAAGGCGCACTCGCCGCGGTTGAAGTTCCAGGGGAGTCCGTTATTGACCCATGGAGCACACCACTGGCGTATTTAACCCAAGCCGTGAAGCATGGCGCAGAATATCAATTTCACTGTGAAGTGACTTCCGGTGAGTTAAATGCGGGAATTTGGACATTATCCACAGCAAAAGGTGAGTTTTCGGCCCGATTAGTGATTAACTGTGCTGGTATTAACGGGGATATTGTGGAATCTATTTGCCATCCTTCCCCGTTTGAAATTAAACCGCGTAAAGGTCAATTTTTGGTGTATGACAAAGCGGCGGCAGCGGATATCAATGCGATTATTCTGCCTGTACCGACAGCGATCACTAAAGGTGTTTTATTGTCGAAAACGATTTTCGGTAACTTATTGTTAGGTCCAACGGCAGAAGAACAACAAGACCGTTGGAAGGCTGAGGTGAAGCAGGACGTTCTACAAGATTTAATTGACCAAGGCTCCCGTATGTTGCCATCGTTACATAACTACAGTGTGACAGCGACCTATGCAGGCTTACGCCCTGCAACAGAAGAAAAATATTATCGTATTAATGATTATCCCGAAAAACAGTGGATTTGCGCGGGTGGAATTCGCTCAACAGGTTTAACCGCAGCACTGGGCGTTGCTAATCATTTAGGGAAACTGTATCAAGAGAATTTTGAAGCGTTATTTGAGCTATCTCCGCCAACAGACTTGATTTGGCCTAAAATGCCAATGCTTTCTGAATATGAAGAACGCGATTATCAATGCAAAAATAATGGCGGGATTGTGTGCCATTGTGAATTGGTCACTCAACGTGAAATTGAAGCGACGTTTGATTCTGATATTCCGCCTGAATGTTTAGGGGCTCTTCGTCGCCGAACTCGAGCCATGATGGGGCGTTGTAATGGTTTTTATTGTAGTAGTCAGGTTGCTGAAATTATTAATGGTCGCTTTGACAATACATTAGCGGTGGAGGCAGTGAAATGAGTGTAAATTACGATGTGATTATCATTGGCTCCGGTCCCGCAGGTATGGCGGCGGCACAAACGTTACGCCGCCGCGGTATTCATAATATCGCGATTTTAGAGCGAGAAGCCCATGCGGGGGGCGTTCCTCGTCATTGCCAGCATCCGACATTTGGCTTGCTCGCGTTTAAGCGCCCAATGAAAGGCAACCAGTTTGCTGAGCGAATTGTCAAAAATTTGGGCGATACCCCCATACTGACACGTAGCACGGTTACGCAATTACAACCGAATGGTGTCTTGACGGTGGCAACACCGGATGGCGTTGTCGAAATGCGTGCTAAGCGTATTTTAATTGCGACGGGCGTTCGCGAAACACCACGCCATCCTCGATTAGTTTCTGGTTTGCGTCCCCAAGGTATTTTGACTGCTGGCGCATTACAGCAATTTGTCTATTTGAAAGGGCAAAAACCGTGTTTGAATCCCGTGATTGTTGGTAGTGAGTTAGTCAGCTTTTCCGCGTTATGGACATTAAAAAATGCAGGCGTAAAAGCCAAAGCGATGATTGAAAGTGGCGAACGAATTCTGGCGTTTAAACCCGCTTCACTGTTTGCCAAAGCCATGGGCACTCCAGTGTATCTGAAGAGTAAAATCACCGAAATTGGCGGTTTAGATCGAGTGGAGTATGTGATGGTAGAAACGGCAGGAGAAATTCGCAAAATTGTTTGTGACTCCGTGATTTTTACTGGCGGGTTTGTGGGGGAAAATACGTTAATTCGCAAGAGTCATTTGAATTTTGATGCCAGTACGGGGAAACCGGTGACAGACCAGCGTAGCCGCTGCTCTGATGCTAGTTATTATGCGGCAGGTAACATGCTACATCCCGCAGATATGGGGGATCAATGTTACCAAGAAGGCGTGATTACGGGCGGATATATTGCGGATGATTTATTAGCGAATCATCACCAAATGGGGGTATCTCAAGGAAAAAGATTACCAATCCAATTTGCTGAGCCGATTCGTTTTACCGTGCCTGCATGTATCGATATGTCCGAATGTATGACTGAAAAAGTGGATTTCAACATCAAAGTCAACACGGTGATAACCGGTACAATCCGAGTGATGGCAGGAAACACATTGTTGTACGAAAAACGCCATCGTTGCTTACCGACGCGTCGTATTTTGCTGAAAAATATCGATTTAACAAAAATCCAAGCGAGTGCTACTGAAATTACTGTCACTGTTGTATAGTGCTGGAAATGTTAAATGGTCAGAAGGATTAAACTATGTGTGAGGGACGCTCCTCAAAAGTACGACACCAAACCATTATTGAGATGTTATCAACTCAAGGTCAGGTGTATGTGCAGGAGCTTGCAACGCATTTTAATGTCGCGCAAGAAACTATCCGTCGTGATCTGAGTAAACTCGAAACTCAAAAATTATTAAAGAAAGTTCACGGTGGGGCTGTCAACATTCAGTCAAAATTTGAGCGTAATTTTACCGAACGAGCTCAAGCTGCTGTCGATGAAAAGAAAGCGATAGCAGCAAAAGCCGCAGAGTTAATTAAGCCTGGAGACACGCTGTTTATTGATTTTGGGACCACAACATTTGAGTTTAGCCAACGAATTAAATCGATAGATAACATTACCGTGATCACCAACTCACCATTGTTAGCGAGTACCTTGCAGGAAAACCCTTCTATCGAAACAATTTTGATTGGTGGGCAATTTAATGCGGCGCAAAATGCCTGTTTAGGCGCAATCGCATTAAAAAATATTACTGAATTTTATGCAGACTATGCAGTTATCGGTGCAGGGGCTTTTCATCCTCAGCATGGTGTAATGGATCAACACGTTGATGAGGCAGCCATTGCGCAAAAAATGCGGGAAAACAGCGATAAGTTAATGGTGTTAGCGGATGGAACAAAAGCCCATAAACATGCGATTAACTTTGTGGCAGGGTGGGAAAATATTGATTACCTCATTACAACCAGCAAAGAGTTTAAATTAGCTGAAAATAAAAAACGCTCGAAAACCAAAATTATCATTGCAGATATTCTGTAAGCCATAAAAATCAAAGTATTACTCATTTAATTTATACCCTATGGAAAATAATTCATTTATTTTTCATAGGATTACTTTTCTTAAAATTCGTTACATACGACACTAGGAATTAAAATGAAACTCTATTTTATTGCGTGCCCATACTCTGATCCTGATAGTAATGTTGTGGAAATGCGTTTCCAAGCTTGTACCCAATATGCCGCGGAATTAGCGCTTAAAGGAATTGCAACTTATAGCCAAATTACCATGACTCATCCAATCAACCAGTACTTAGCTTCTCAAGGGCAAAAAGTGGCATGGTCAGAGATTGATATGGAGTTTTTAAAGCGTTGTGATGGTTTGATTGTTCTGACGCTAGCGGGATGGGAAAAAAGCGGTGGTGTTGCTGCAGAAATTCAATTCTTTAAAGATAAAGGCTTGCCCGTATGGACTGACAAGGAATTTGCAGAGCAGGTCGTGAATTCATAATGAAAAAGCCGTAACGATGAGTTACGGCTTTTTTTTAGTGCTAATAGAATGTGGTCTTAGTGGCTCGGTTTTAGATATTCATCTAAATTTTTACCTTCACCATTATTGCCATCATTATCTTCTGGGATCGCACATCCGAACTCTGCCACATCATTGCACATTAATGTGGTGATGGATTTCGCAATCTCATGCTCACCAATAATAATATGGTCGGCTCCACGCTCTTTGATAAAGCTCACTTCATCATCATAGTGTGCACGAACTACCACGGTAATATCAGGATTCAGCTCTTTCGCTGTCGCAACAATTTCACCAGCTTCATAACCGTTTGGAATGGTCAGTAACAGGGATTTTGCACATTCAATACGCGCCAGGCTTAGAATGTCTTTACTTGCACCATTGCCTAAGATTGCGCAGAAGCCATTTTCAGCGAGTTCTTCAAAGCGTGCGCGGGTATCTTCAATCACAACCAGAGGAATTTCACGGCGGCGTAGTTTATCTGCAAGCATTCCACCAACGCGACCATAGCCTACAATCACTGCGTGACCACAAATATCGACTGGAATTTGCGTTTCTTCTTCCAGTGTTTCCTCGAGAAGTTGCTCTTCGATGGTTTCGGTTTTTTCCAGATATTTATCCAGTAAGCTGAATAACACTGGGTTTAACATGATAGAGACAATCGCACCGGCTAACACTAAGTTTTGCGCGTCTTTATCCATGACCCCGAGCGCGAGCCCCATGCCTGCCAGAATAAAGGCAAACTCACCAATTTGCGCTAAGCTGACCGAAATCGTTAATGCGGTACGCCGTGAATGCCCAAACAGACGAACGAGCACCAGCGCCGCAGCCGATTTACCGATGATAATGATACCGAGAACAGCGAGGATACCTAACGGTTGCTCAAGGAGAACCTCTGGATCGAATAGCATTCCGACGGAGACGAAGAACAGGACTGCGAAAGCATCTCGTAGTGGTAAAGTATCCTGAGCTGCACGATGGCTAAGCTCTGATTCATTCAGCACCATACCTGCGAAGAAGGCACCTAGCGCGAAGGAGGCGTCAAAAATCGCGACAGCAGCATAGGCGATACCTAATGCAAGTGCTAAAACAGCCAGCGTAAACAGTTCACGGGAGCCGGTGGATGCTGTGCGAGACAATATCCATGGGATAACTTTTCGCCCGATAACAATCATAATCACAATAAAGGCAACGACTTTACCTATCGTCCATCCAAGGCTCATCGCTAACTCGCCAAAACTGGCTTCATTGCTATCCATGATGCCTGCGGCTGCCGGTAAAAGTACTAAGGCGAGAACCATGGCTAAATCTTCAACGATCAGCCAGCCAATGGCGATTTGCCCACGTTGGCTTTCAATGAGTTGTCTCTCTTCGAGTGCGCGTAGTAAGACAACAGTACTTGCTGTTGAAAGACAGAGACCGAAGACAATACCTGTAAATACGCTCCATCCGAATAACATCGACAAGCCAAGACCTAACAACGTAGCAACGGCTATTTGTGCGATGGCTCCGGGAATAGCGATAGCTTTTACGGCTAATAAATCTTTTAGTGAGAAATGTAGACCAACACCAAACATCAAAAGAATGACCCCGATCTCAGCGAGTTCAGGGGCGAGGGTGGTGTCTGCAACAAAACCGGGGGTAAAAGGACCCGCTAATACACCTGCCGCAAGATAACCGACAAGTGGAGAAATTTTTAAGCGCTGTGCGAGCATGCCTAATAAATATGCAAGGGCGAGACCACCAACAATGGTTGTAATTAAGGGCGTTGAATGCTCCATTAAGTCTCCTCTGGTTTGTTTATGAATAAAAAGGTGGGTACATGCCTTTGGCTTTCAAAATGTTGATGACGTTAATCACCATTTTGAAATACAAATTGCCTGTTTTTTATTTTAACGGTTTTGAACATAAATTTCTTTAAAAAAGTGTCAGGTTTCTAAAAAAAAATCGAGCTGATAGAGCTAAATCGTTACAAGATTTTTATTTTAGTGATTCTTATGCATATCTTTTGGTAAATAATGGAGGGGATATCCATACTTATAAAAACATAAATATGGATAAAATAAGATAATAAATCTATTTGTTGTTTATATTTGGTAACAATACGGTGAAAATGCCTAATAACGGCAAAAATGCACAGTATTGGTAAACTTGCTCAATGCTAGTCATATCCGCTATCTGGCCCAGCACAGCAGCCCCAACACCACCCATACCAAAGGCGAGTCCAAAGAATAGTCCTGAAACCATGCCAGTCTTACCAGGGATAAGTTCTTGGGCATAAACTAAAATGGCGGAGAACGCTGACGCTAAAATCAGTCCAATGATCACGGTTAAAACGCCCGTCCAGAACAAGGAAGCGTGAGGCAAAATCAATGTAAACGGGGCAACGCCAAGGATAGAAAACCAGATAACATACTTACGCCCGATTTTATCGCCAATCGGTCCACCAATCATGGTGCCTGCGGCAACTGCAAATAAAAACACAAACAAGTGAATTTGCGCATTTTGTACAGAAACACCAAACTTATCGATTAAATAGAACGTGTAGTAGCTGCTGATACTCGCTAAATAGAAATATTTTGAGAAAATTAGAATCAACAAAATACTGAGAGACCCAATTACGATTTTGCGAGGAAGGACTTTTACGTCTCCCTGACTGACCGGTCTTTTCTTCGCGGCACGGTGCTGTTGTTTATACCAACTGCTGACTTGCAAGAGAATGATGATGGCAAGCAAGGCAGCGAATGAGAACCAACCAATATTGCCTTTACCGTAAGGTTCAATAATCAAAGCGGCAAGTAGCGGACCTAATGATGCACCAAGATTACCGCCCACTTGGAAGAAGGATTGGGCTAATCCATGGCGACCACCTGATGCCATTCTGGCAACCCGTGAGGATTCAGGGTGGAATACAGAGGAGCCCGTACCAACTAGCGCGGCGGCTATCAAAATGGTTGGGAAGGTTTCTGCCATTGCTAAGAGTAGCAACCCTGACAGCGTAAAGCTCATACCAATCGGTAAGGAATAGGGCTGAGGGTGTTTATCGGTGTAATAACCAATAATAGGCTGTAAAAGTGAGGCCGTGACTTGGTAGGTGAGGGTGATCATCCCAATCTGCGCGAAACTCAGAGAAAAATCAGATTGTAGTAAGGGATAAATCGCCAATATCAGCGATTGAATCATGTCATTGAGTAAGTGGGAGACACTGATTGCCGTCAGAATGCTAAAGACGGTTTCTCCTGTTTTATTGGCGGGTTTACTTCCGCCACTCGCTGCTGTTTGCTCGCTCATCATCGTCACTTTAGTTTGTTGCGTAATTGTAACCAATATAACTAATATAGAAATTATTTAAATGGCAATATGAGTCGTGTTGTCAAATTGGCGAAAAATATTAGTCGATCAAGATCTCATTTCTTTGTAACAGCTTTCTGTTTGTGCATAGCCGCTCAGATCTTATAAGAATTTTTATGCTATAAGACTAACCTCATTAACACATAACAAACTACTTAATCGGTAGATATTTCTATACCAGCAGGGAGAATGTATGAAACTGACATTTAAGGCATCTGCATGCGCATTAACTGTCTCGTTAGCGCTGTTACCCGCAGCGATGGCAAATGCGTGGGAAAAAGATAAAACCTACAACATCACTATCTTGCATACCAACGATCACCATGGCCATTTTTGGCACAATGAAAAAGGTGAGTATGGCTTAGCGGCACAAAAAACCGTGGTAGACGAAATTCGTGATGAAGTTGCCAAGCAAGGTGGTAGTGTCTTGCTGCTCTCTGGTGGGGATATTAATACTGGTGTGCCAGAGTCTGATTTACAAGATGCAGAGCCTGACTTTAAAGGCATGAATTTAGTGGGTTACGATGCGATGGCGCTGGGTAACCATGAATTTGATAATCCGCTGGAAGTCTTAAAACAGCAAGAAAAATGGGCAACTTTCCCATTCTTATCTGCCAATATTTATCAAACCAGTACAGGAAAACGACTGTTTAAACCTTACCAAGTATTTGATAAGCAAGGTGTGAAAATTGCAGTGCTAGGTTTAACAACCGATGACACCGCAAAAATTGGTAATCCTGCGAACTTCCCTGATGTTGAGTTTCGTGTTCCTGCCGCTGAAGCTAAAAAGGTGGTAGAGGAATTACGTGCGACCGAGAAACCTGACATCATTATCGCAGCAACTCACATGGGACACTATGATGATGGCAACCACGGTTCTAACGCACCAGGGGATGTTGAAATGGCTCGTAGTTTACCTGCGGGTTATTTGGATATGATCGTGGGTGGTCACTCACAAGATCCTGTTTGTATGTCTCAAGAGAACAAAAATTACAAACAAGAAGATTACGTGCCAGGAACGCCATGTGCGCCAGATAACCAAAATGGGACATGGATTGTTCAAGCCCACGAATGGGGCAAATATGTTGGTCGTGCAGACTTCGAATTCAAAAACGGTAAATTCACGTTAAAACATTATCAGTTGATCCCGATTAACCTGAAGAAAAAAGTGAAGAAAGACGATGGCTCATCAGATTACGTCTACTACACTCAGGAAATTGCGCATAACCCTGAAATGACTAAATTGCTAACCCCTTATCAAGATAAAGGTGACCAGCAATTAGGCGTGAAGGTGGGTTCTGTCGAAGGCAAACTGATGGGTGACCGTAATAAAGTGCGCTTTGAGCAAACTAATATGGGGCACTTATTACTGGCCGCTCAAAAGGAACGAGCTGGTGCAGATTTTGCTATTATGAGTGGTGGCGGTGTACGTGATTCTATCGAAAGTGGTGATATCACGTATAAAGATGTCCTTAAAGTTCAGCCATTTGCCAATGAATTGGTGTATGTGGACTTTAAAGGTGAAGAAGTTCTACCGTACTTACAAGCCGTGGCAAACATGAAAACCGATTCAGGGGCTTATGGTCAATTCTATAATGTGAGCCTGACCCTGAATGCGGATGGTACAATCAGCGACGTGAAGATTGATGGCAAACCTATCGATAAGAACAAAACTTACCGTATGGCGACATTAAACTTCAACGCTATTGGTGGCGATGGTTACCCTGCTATCGATAACCATCCAAATTACGTCAATACGGGCTTTGTGGATGCGGAAGTACTCAAAGGCTATATTGAGAAACATTCTCCATTGAAAGCCGCTGATTATGAGCCAAAAGGCGAGATTGTTTATAAAAATAAATAATCGTTCATCGGTATGAAAAAGCCCCTCGATAGGGGCTTTTTATTGTTCACGATTCTTTTTTAATATCCGCAAAGTTGGCATTTAGTACACTTGCCAAATCGTTCGGAGAGAGCTCTAAATCCAAACCGCGTTTACCGCCAGAAATAAACATCGTCGCAAATTCTTTAGCTTGACTATCAATGACGGTTGGAAGGCGCTTTTTCTGCCCCAGTGGACTAATTCCGCCTAATAAATATCCCGTGGTTTTTTGGGCAATTTGTGGATCCGCCATTTCGACTTTCTTCACGTTAAACACTTTTGCGACGGATTTGAGATCCAACTGACCAGATACTGGTGTGACAGCTACGGCTAACGTTTTTTGATCGCCATTGAGTGCCACTAATAAGGTTTTGAAGACTTGCTTGGCATCTAAGCCTAATTTTTGCACAGCTTCATCACCAAAATTACTCTCATTTGGGTCGTGTTCATAAGGGTGTAGCGTGAATTTAATTTTTTGTTTTTCCAGTAATTTTACTGCCGGAGTCATAATTATTCCTTTTTTTTAATGACTGGATTTATCAAATATCGTTTCGTAAATAATCAATTAAGCTCTGTTCCCCAAACAAATGCAGTGCCCCTACAGCGACTACATAATTACCCGCAGGCAAGGTTTTCAGTTTGCTCGCCCATTCTTGATTACGTTGGGTCATCAGCACATTATAGACCCCTTCACTGAAGGTATTGGGTAATGTAACGCAATTTTCAGGCTGAAAATCTAACCACCAGCTGATCATTGTTTGTAGTGAACGCGCATTCGACCGCCAATGAATCAGGGTATCTTGTAATAATGGCAAACCATTGTTTGGCAAATTGAGAAGCAATTGAACTTGGGAATCTACGCCTTCTAGCTCGATAATGGGTTTATGTTGAGATTGGGCGTTATGAATCAATTGGTAATCAATGCCGTAATGACCTCGTAAACCCAGCATTTGTGCTTGGGTGGCTTGCATTGTCAGTGCGACTTGCCATGAAGGAAGAGGGTCAAATTGTGTTGGGGATTGACGAATTTCTTGGCAATACTGCAAAAAGAGCGCGAATTCAGTCTCAGTTAGCCGTTGTGAAATAGGCGAAAGCAGCTCAGTAGATGTTGGGAATGGTGAGTTTGCTTGGGTAATATCCGCTTCAACAATCAGCCCATTAGCACGATTGATTTTATCTAATAAGAGCGCTGACAAGGGAAACATATTTTCTGTTCCCATATGGATACTGCCAACAATGTGCAGCTTTATATTATTAGGTAAGCGAACATCAACCGCAGGGTAAGGATAATTCGGAGCCACTCCCCGATGTAGCCAACTTTTTAAGTTTTCGAGTAGTTTCCCCATTGTTTATTTATCCTTATTCAGCGACTGAAAGGAACAGAGTAAACAATCTTGGGGGAATTTGCGAATCACACCGCACAATATCATCGCCGTGAAGTATCACCGTATAATAGATTTGAATCTAAAAAATAGCGCCTATTGAGAAGGCGCTATTTTTCATTACGAGTAGGTTAATTACAGGGTTTAATCTTTACGTTTTAATAAACTTAATAGAGAGAATAAGCCAAACGCACTGAAAATTAATTCGATACCGATTAATGCAGTTAATAGTGCAATTGAGGTAATCGGACCATTGCCAATTAATAAGTAAGCAATAAACAAGTCCAGTATCCCAATAATAATCTGCATCCAGCCAGCCGCAGATTTAATTTGCTGGATACCTGCATACAAACGGATGACCCCACCGATAATAAATAAGGCGGCAATCACCATCGCCATGGCGATCAAGCCTTGCAAAGGCTCTTTGATAAACGCATAACCGACGATGCAGTAAATAATCCCGATGACAAATCCAAAAAGACGGGACCAGCCAGTGTAGATAGTGGTGCTTAGGATACTCACAATAGCACCAACGCCACTTAAGATTAATAACACGCCCACGATGGCACTGACGACAATACCAGAGGCAACCGGATTAGCTAAACAGGCGATACCCCCTAGCAACAATAAGACGGCAAGAACCGCCAGAATATTACGTTGCTTTTTCATATCACCACTGGCTAAGTTGGTGAGTTTTTCGCGATTAATATTTAACATGGAACCCTCAAACAGTGAAAATAATGAAAATCACTTAATTATAGAACAGGAATGGTTAAGTGACTGAGGTATTTGGGCGATTTGTTGCGTTAAGTCAAATAGAAGGGAAAGCCACCGTGATGATATCACGGTGGCTGAGTTTGGCTATTTCTCAGGTTTAAAGCGTAATAAACGGTTGGCATTGCTGACGACAGTGATAGACGAGAGCGCCATGGCGGCTCCTGCTACAACGGGATTCAGTAATGTTCCGGTAAGAGGGTATAAAATCCCTGCGGCAATCGGAATGCCTAACGAGTTATACACGAAGGCACCAAACAAGTTTTGTTTCATATTACGCAGAGTCCCCTTAGAGATGGACACCGCATCCGCGACACCATGTAGGCTTTGGCGCATTAACGTAATAGAGGCAGTTTCAATGGCAATATCACTGCCACCCCCCATCGCGATACCGACGTCTGCGCGAGCCAAGGCAGGAGCATCATTAATGCCGTCACCGACCATCGCCACTTTATGCCCTTTGGATTGTAACGCTTCAATTGCTGCGGATTTACCATCTGGCATCACGCCTGCAATAACTTCATCAATACCCGCCTCTTTCGCGATAGCCTTGGCGGTAACAGGGTTGTCCCCAGTTAACATTACTAAGCGGAAGCCTTGTTTATGCAGACGAGCAAGGGCGCTAACACTGTCTTCACGTAACGGATCTCGGATAGACAACAGCGCTGCGATTTTACCATCAACAGCCAGTAATACCGGTGTAACCCCAAGGGAGGCTTGCTGGTGGAGTGTTTCATCGATTTCACGGGTATCAACCTGATTTTCAGCTAACAGTTTTTGATTACCTAATAACACCGTTTTACCGTCAACAACCGCGGTTACACCTAATCCCGCTATGGTTCTAAATTGTTGATTGGCAATCATGTCCAAGCCTTTTGCACGATTAACAATTGCACGAGCCAATGGGTGATTAGAGCCACTTTCAAGAGAAGCGGCAAATTGCAACGCTTGTGACTCGTCAAAGTCGTTGAATACGTGAATATCGGTGACTTGTGGCATGCCTTCGGTCAGCGTGCCCGTCTTATCAAAAACGATGGTGTCTAGTTCGCTAGCTTGTTGTAAAGCATCTGCGTCACGGACTAATACCCCAAACTCGGCAGCGCGACCCACCCCTGAAATAATCGACATCGGTGTGGCAAGACCAAGCGCACACGGACAGGCGATAATCAGTACCGTGGTGGTAATGACCAGCGCATAGGTAATTTGCGGCGCAGGCCCCACAAAATACCAAATCGCCCCTGAAATAACAGCAATAGCAACCACTACTGGCACAAATATGGCAGAAATTCGATCCGCTAATTGACCTATTTGTGGCTTACTGCTTTGCGCTTGGCGAACAAGATGGATAATACGCGCTAAGGTGGTTTGGCTGCCGACAGCCGCGGCACGGAATAACACGGTTCCATCTTGCACGACTGTTCCAGCATGCACGGCATCCCCGCGGCTTTTTTGCTGAGGGATCGGCTCACCGGTGAGCATTGCTTCATCTAGCCACACTTCGCCTTCAATGATTTCGCCATCGACGGGGACACGGTCACCTGTGGTTAAGCGTAAAATCATACCTTGTTTTACTTCTGCAAGGGGCATATCGACTTCCCCTTGATCAGTGACAACACGGGCGGTCGGCGGCGTCAAATCTAATAAGCGTTCCAGTGCTTTAGATGAGCGTTGGCGTGCGCGCTGCTCTAGGGCATGACCGAGGTTAATCAAACCGATGATCATGGCGCTGGCTTCGTAATAAAGGTGACGAGCTTGTTCAGGGAAGAGCTCAGGCCAAATATTGACGACGATAGAGTAAAGCCAAGCTGCACCAGTTCCTAACGCGACCAACGTATCCATGGTGGCGCTACCATTTTTGAGACTTTGCCATGCGCTACGATAAAAATGCCCACCCGCAAAAATCATGACCAGTAGCGTTAACACCCCAATGGTTAGCCAGATATTATGGTTATCTGCGCTTAACATCATATTGTCACCCAGCATGCCCCAAATCATCACGGGGATACCGAGCGCGAGCGCAAGGGCGGATTGCCAACGGAAGCGGCGCATATTGGCTTGAGCAACTTCTTGTTGGCGTTCACGGCGTTTGGCTTCATCTTGGATGATTTCAGCGCCATAACCTGCTTTCACGACAGCTTCAACGAGGTCATCAGGTTTTGCTGTTCCCGTGACCAACGCACTGCGCTCAGCTAAGTTTACTCGAGCATTTTCAACGCCAGGCACGCTATTGAGTGCTTTTTGTACTTTATTGACGCAACTCGCGCAGGTCATGCCATCCAGTAATAATTGGATACTGTCATCGGTAACTGCAATCTCCGGCTGCTCGCCTACATCAGATTCTTGTGCCGGAATATCGCAAATTGCCGCTGAACCCGTTTCCGGCTGTTCAATTGATGTTTTCAGCGGCTCAGTTTTTGGGGAGCTAATACCTGATTGAGCAAGTTCAGCCTTGAACCCAGCAGCGTCTACCGCTGCAATTAAATCTGCGGCTGAGGCTGTGCCATAAACCTTGGCTTGTTGAGTATCGACGACAGCCGCGGCAACGCCTTCAACTGCCTCTAGTGCTTGCTGCGTTTTTCCTGCACATTTCATGCAGTTTAAACCTGATAGTGCGAGCTCAACATTTGCTGTGGTCGCTTCAGCGGCTTCATAGCCCGCATCCTCAATCGTTTTAATCAGTGACTCAGGGCTTGCGCTACTTTCAATAACGGCGTAGTCGATGGTGACGTTGACTGACTCAACATCAGAGCGCGCTTGCAGCGCTTTTGTCACGGAACCGACACAGTGCATGCAGCTCAGACCTTGCAAGGATAATATTATTTTCATTTTTGATTCTCCGAGCCCTTTCATAATGCAGGGCTATAATTTGTACACAAAATCAGTCTATAATCCGCTATGTAGTTAAGGTTAAACCTTCCCTCAAGGGTAAGGTCAAGGGGAATTATGAATATTAGTGAAATTGCCAAAAAAACCGGTCTGACAGCTAAAGCAATTCGCTTTTATGAAGACAAAGGGCTGATCACCCCACCGGAACGTGGTGACAATAGTTACCGATATTATCAAGATAGACATCTTGATGAACTGATGCTGCTGAAACAAGCGAAAGATGTGGGATTTACGCTGGAAGAATGTGGCGAATTGCTGGGACTATTTCGTAACCCAAGCCGTCACAGCGCAGATGTGAAAAGTGCGACAATCGCGAAGATTGATGAAATACAACAGACGATTTTAAAACTGTCCGCCATCCGCGATACGTTACAAGAATTAGTAGATGTCTGCCCCGGAGATGATGGAGCAGACTGCCCAATTATTGACCATCTGGCGCGTGGCTGTTGTCACCATAGTAAGGCTTAACTTTTAAGGTGATTCCATCTACCGCGGTCACTTCCACTTCGGCTTCTGCTTTTAAGGGGATTTCGCTGTAAACTCGCCAGCTACCATCAGCTAAGCGAACACGGCTGAATCCCTCTTCAGTATCAGTGAGTAAGCGCGCTTTAACGCCAATTAGCTGGTGGCTGATTTGGTTGACATCATCGGCGCTGCTGGCTTTGCGGTGGCTAAGCCATTTTCGCCATAAAATGGCAGAAATGACCGTGAACACTGCAAACAAGATACCTTGCCACTCCCAACCGAGAAATGGCAATAGGAAAGTGAGTATCCCAACCGTCACAGCGGCAATACCTGACCAGAGTAGATAGCCGCCTGTGCCAAGGAGCTCACCAATCAGCAGTAACCCGCCTAAACATAGCCAAAACCATGTGGGATGTGTGCTGATAAGTTCTATCATTCTTTAGCCTGCTTTTGGGTTGCACCGACTTTTTTACTTTCGCCGATGAGCTCGGTGATCCCGCCAATCGCGCCCATTAAGTTGCTGGCTTCTAATGGCATCATGATCACTTTGCTGTTTTCCGCTGAACCAATGCTTGTCAAGGCATCCGTGTATTTTTGCGCAACGAAGTAGTTAATGGCTTGCATATTACCGGCTGCAATGGCGTCAGAAACCATTTGAGTCGCTTTGGCTTCTGCTTCTGCGGCTCTTTCACGAGCTTCGGCTTGTAAGAATGCAGACTGACGATCCCCTTCAGCACGTAGAATTTGTGACTGTTTTTCACCTTCAGCTTTTAAGATAGCGGCTTGGCGGATACCTTCTGCTTCTAAAATATCCGCACGTTTGGTTCGTTCCGCTTTCATTTGCGCGTTCATCGCGCTGATTAGCTCTTTTGGCGGTCTCACATCACGGATTTCAATACGGGTGATTTTCACCCCCCATGGGTTCGTAGCTTCATCGACCACATGTAATAGACGACTGTTAATCGAATCACGCTGAGATAGCATTTCATCGAGCTCCATTGAACCCAATACGGTACGGATGTTCGTCATGGTGAGGTTGAGCACGGATAACTCAAGGTTGCTCACCTCATACGCAGCGCGCACCGGGTCAACCACCTGAATAAAGCAAACGGCATCAATAGTCACGTTGGCGTTATCTCGGGAAATAACTTCTTGGGATGGAATATCAAGGACTTGTTCCATCATATTGATACGACGACCAATTTTGTCCATAAATGGCACAATGATATGTAAACCTGGCTGTAAAGTCCGGGTATAGCGACCAAAACGTTCAACGGTCCATTGGAAGCCTTGCGGTACTGTTTTTACGCAGGTTGTAACAATAACAATGGCAATAGCGACAAAGATAATAATCGGTATAGCACCAGACGCGAACAAATCCATAGGTAATCCTTAACTAGTAAAGTAATGAATAAACTTGGCGGCGGAACTTGCTCGCAAGTGCATCACCGGTTCCCATTGCTGACATGATATCCATCATGGTTTTTCTTACTGAGCCCTCACCAGCGTTTAAATCTTTACGTAAAAATGTCAGTAACATCTCTAGCGCTTCTTCGTTGCGATTAACTTCGTGAAGTTTTAATGCCAGTTGAACGGCTAATGTCGTATTTTCTGGATCTTGATTGAACTCTTGGATTAATTGCTGAATTTCTGGGGTATCAGCCGCTTTTTTCGCTAATTCGATTTGAGCGACCAACCCTTGATAACGGCTGTCTTTATCTTGCATTGGTACCGTCGCTAATAAAGCTTCAGCATCATCAATTAAATGTAGACCAATTTGTACTTCTGCTAACAACAGGGTGATATCGCTATTTTTTGGGGCGAGTTGATTAGCTTCTTTCAATAACGGTAGAGCGTCTTGAAGTTTACCTTCCGCGACTAATTCCGCGGCTTGCGCGGCTTTTAACTCTTCAGGGCTAGGTAATACACGAGACAGCATTTGCAAGACCACATCTTCAGGTTGTGGACCTTCGAAACCATCAACCGGGCGACCATTTTGTAAGATATAGACCGTCGGAACGCCTTTTAAGCCAAACTGGCTGGCGATCATTTGTTCTTCATCACAATTGACTTTAGCGAGGATAAACAGACCCGCATAGTCTTGGGCGATACGCTCTAACATTCCCGTAAATTCTAGACTTTGCGGGCTACGTGGTGACCAGAAATAGAACATGACTGGCATGCTCATGGATTGTTCAATAGTTTGATGTAGGTTGGTTTCGTTAATATCAATAATTTGTGCGTTAGCTAGCATAAACAGTCTCTTTAAAATTCGTTATTAATCATGTCAATGAAATGGGGGCTTAATTCTGTTTTTTCAATCTTTCTTGCCCTGACCCGCGAGAACTTTATCCATCAGTTTATCGGGTAATATACGTTTTAGTATACGCACAAAAACGGTTAATAATGTGACAGAGTAGCGTACACGGGGATGTGGGCTCTCTAAGGCTAAAATCAGTTTTTTGACGACATCTTCAGGATATAGCGTGAATTTCGCTGCAATACCTGGGTTTTGAACGGGTTTATCTTGTTGAGTTTGTGCTACATTTTGGGTAAATGCACTGTGGATTGGACCTGGTTCAATTAAGCTGACATGTATACCCGAGCCCTTTAATTCTAAACGCAAGGCATCTGACCAAGCTTCTAATGCATACTTGCTGGCGGCATAAGCTCCTCGACCCGGTGTGGAAATAATGCCCATTACAGAGCTAGTTTGCACAATACGCCCCTCATGGTGCGGCAGCATGGCGGGAAGCAGAAGAAAGGTCAATTGGTGAACGCCGAAAAAATTACTGGAGAATTGAGATTCCAGTTGCTGGCGGCTTACGGTATGCAATGGACCGTATACCCCGAAGCCTGCGTTATTGAATAATCCGAAAAGTTTTCCATTGCAGAGCGCTAAAATTTGCTCAGCGGCAGCTTCGACGCTCGTTGGATCGTCTAAGTCGAGGGATACAGTTTCGAAGCCAATGCCTTGTAATCGTTCAATATCAGCCTGTTTTCTACAGGTGGCAATGACGCGATAACCGCGCAATTTTAATGTCTGTGCCGCGCACAAACCAATGCCACTTGACGCCCCTGTCACTAATACCGTTTTTTGCATAACTTTACCTACTATGGGCTGAATTTTCGCTATCATATTGGTTCATTATGATTTATTTAGAACGATTCGGAAATTCAATTAATAGAATTTCCGCTGTTCTTTAACGGATAACGTTTGTTTTACAAACAAATTCATTTTACAAACAAATAGGGTGCTAGTTGTTTTTCCATAAAATCTGCAATAGTCGGTTGAGCTTGTTCTGTCGGGTGAATGCCATCAGGCTGGATCCATTCCGGTTTGGTGATCACACTTTCCATAAAGAATGGGATCAGCGGAAGCTGGTTTTTTTCAGCCAGGGAAGGGTTCACTTTTTCAAAGCTCGATGTGTAACGTTTACCGTAGTTTGGTGGGATTCGAATTTGCATTAAGAGCGGTTTAGCACCATTTTGCTCTATTTGGTCAATAATCTGTTGTAATGTAATGGCTAATTGTTCAACAGATAGCCCTTGTAAGCCATCATTAGCCCCAAGCTCAATCAGCACCCAATCGGGTTTGTGCTGTGCCAGCAGTGTGGGGAGACGCTCTAAACCTTGAGAGGCAGTGTTACCACTAATGCTGCCATTGACCACTAAAATCGGTGGCGACTGTTTTTGCCAACGTTCGGCAAGCAATGTTGCCCACGCTTGCTCGGCAGGTATTCGATAGCCCGCACTAAGGCTATCACCGAGAATTAATAGTTTCGTTGCTGCGAGTGTTTGACCACTTGCAGTGACTAATAGGAGAAAAACCAATATATGTCGGCGCAAAATATTCTTGAAGTTCATCATCTCATTAAACGTGTTGGTCAAGGTGAACATGAACTGACTATATTGCAAGGAGTCGAGCTAATTGTCGAGTCTGGTCAGACAATTGCTTTAATTGGCGAGTCTGGATCAGGGAAATCCACATTGTTAGGCATTATTGCTGGGCTGGATGATGGTACTAGCGGAACCGTAAAACTGCTGGACCAAGATCTCACCACCATGGATGAAGAGGCGCGCGCACGGCTACGAGCACAGAGTGTCGGTTTTGTTTTTCAATCTTTCATGTTAATTCCAACGTTGAATGCACTTGAAAATGTGCAACTCCCTTCTTTGCTACGAGGCGAATCTGAAACAAAAAGCCATCAACAAGCGGTCAGTTTGCTCACGGATTTGGGGTTAGGAAATCGTTTAAAACATATGCCTGCTCAGCTGTCGGGTGGAGAACAGCAGCGTGTAGCTTTAGCGCGGGCATTTAATGGGCAACCTCAAATTTTGTTTGCTGATGAGCCGACGGGAAATCTTGACCGCCATACGGGAGATAAGATTGCCGATTTATTATTTGCGATGAATAAAGAACATGGGACGACACTGATTTTAGTCACCCATGACAATCAATTAGCCGCTCGTTGCCAGCGACGATTACGGTTAGTTGATGGGCTATTGAGGGAAGAGTCATGATTTGGCGCTGGTTTTGGCGCGAATGGAAAACGCCATCATTGTTGATTGTTTGGTTAGCACTCACGTTAGCGGTAGCTTGCGTACTGGCATTAGGGCGGATCAGTGATCGTATAGAAAACAGTATGAGTTACCAAAGCCAAGAGTTACTGGCAGGTGATTTGGTACTGCGTTCCTCCCATCCAAGCGACCCTGAATGGTTAGCGGCGGCGCAACAGGCTGGGCTCACATTGAGCCAACAAATTTCGTTTTCAACCATGGCGTATTCGACTGAGGATGAAGAAGGGCGACCTCAGTTGGTGTTAGTAAAAGCAGCGGATTCGAGTTATCCGTTATACGGTGACTTGGTCACCGAGCCTGCGGGTCTGAAACCCACCAAAGGGCATATTTTAGTTGCACCGCGCTTATTGGAATTACTCAATTTAAAGGTCGGTGAACAGATTGATATTGGCGATGGGACGTTGACCATTTCAGGCACATTAGTTCAGGAGCCGGATAGCGGTTTTAACCCTTTTCAAATTGCGCCAAGAGTGCTGATTTCGATTGAGGATGCGCCATCAACGGGGGCGATTCAAATCGGTAGCCGCTTAACTTATCGAGATATGTTTGCAGGCTCACGTCAAGCGATAGACACTTTCAAAGAGAAATATGATACTCAGCTCAGGAGCGATCAGCGCTGGTATACCTTGGATGATGATAGTGGTGCGGTGGGGAAAACCTTTAAGCGAGCTCAGCAATTTTTACTGTTATCGGTGTTGTTAACATTATTACTGGCGATTGCCGCCGTTGTGGTGTCAATGACCCATTATTGCCGAAGTCGCCATCAATTGATCGCGGTTTTAAAAACGCTGGGCGCAGGGCGCAATGCACTGCGTAAGTGGATCATCGGTCAATGGTTAGTGATATTGATCGCGGCGGCATTACTCGGTTCCTTGCTAGGACTCGCGTTTGAAGGGATCTTAATGCAAATTTTGTCGGCAATGTTACCAAAAGCCTTGCCGAGTGCGAGTTTCTGGCCATGGATCTGGTCGATAGCAACGTTGTTTATCATCGCGATCATTGTCAGGATTCGACCTTACTACCAATTGATGGGCACTCAGCCTTCTCGCGTCTTACGTGAAGATGCCAAATCACCAATTTGGCCGCTATATTATTATCTGCCGGTAGTGACACTAATTGTCGTCGGAGGATTATTCCTGTTTGCAGGAGTAAATCCATTATTATGGTCAATTTTGCTGGGTATTGTTGTGGTTGCGGTATTGCTAGCACTGATTGGCTGGCTGGGATTATGGCTACTGAGGAAAATACAATTTCGTCAGCTAAGTCTACGTTTGTCCGTGAGTCGTTTACTGCGTCAACCACTGCAAACTATCACGCAAATGAGCGCATTTTCATTATCGTTTATGTTGCTGGCGCTATTGATCTTGGTTCGTGGGGATCTATTGGATCGCTGGCAGCAGCAACTTCCGGCGGATAGTCCAAATTATTTTCTGATCAATATGACTCAGTCTCAGCTTGATCCGGTGACACAGTTATTAAAACAGTATCAAGTAACTCCAACCGAATTTAATCCGGTGGTATTAGCTCGCTTGTCTGAAATTAATGACCAATCTGCGATTGAATGGGCAGATACTCGTGATCCTAATAATAATACGGTAAGACGGGAGTTAAGTTTAACCTGGCAGTCAACATTACCACCTGCCAATGAATTGGAACAAGGGAGCTGGCCACCTAAAGCAGGTGAGGTATCTATCGAGCAAACGGTGGTGAAGGAGTTAGGATTAAAAATCGGTGATAAGCTAACTTTCAATGCAGGTTCGCAGATTTTTACTGCCAAAGTGAGCAGTATCCGTAAAGTTGATTGGGAAAGTCTACGCCCGAATTTCTATTTTATTTTTGCGGAAGAAACGTTATCACCGATGCCGGAAACCTGGCTGAGTAGCTTCCATTATGATGGCGATGGGCAGTTATTAACTCAGCTGAGTCATCAATATCCAACGATTAATGTGTTAGATACCGGTGCGATTATCACGCAAATTCAGCAGATTTTGCAGCAAGTGAGCCAAGCGTTGGAAGTGATGGTTGTTCTGGTCATTTTCTGTGGTTTATTGCTGTTATTGGCGCAAATTCAAGTGGGGATGAGCCAGCGTGAGCGAGAATTGGTGGTATATCGGACTCTGGGGGCGAGCAAAAAACTGATGCGCCGTACTTTATGGAGCGAATTTGCTTTGCTGGGGGGAATGGCTGGGCTCGCCGCTGCATTTGGTGCTGAAGTCGCGCTATGGTTATTGCAAACTAAAGTGTTTGATTTTCCATGGCAACCAGAATGGCGGTTGTGGGTATTGCTACCTCTTTGCGCAGGGTTCTTATTATCCGTATGCGGTGGCTGGTTAGGGCTGCGATTATTGGGTACGGGTAGCCAACATCGCCGTTTGTCTAATAGTTGATAATACGGCTCCGTTGTTTAATGGGCATCTCATGATGGATGCCCATTAAACTAACTGTCTCTAATCCTTCACAAAACCGTCATTCGCCATGGTTATTATTCAGCTATCAATTATTGATGGCATGAAAAATAGGAAAATAACAATGGCTCGCCTTAATCGGAAAAGATTCACGCTGACATCTCTTTCTTTATTTCTTGGTTTAATCTCATTTAGCACCGTAGGGGTTGCTCAACAATCATTAGTTCAAAAACAAGTGCCCGCTACACTCGCTGGGCATGCTGTTTTATCCGTCGATACGACAGTTCCTACACCGAAAGATGCCCCTTCGGATATGCAAAAAAGTGGTAAATACACCACTGGAACGCGTGTTGATACGCTGGGTAAAGAGGAAGGCAAATCAGATGGTCGTCCAACAGGTAAATTTATTCCTATTAACGGGCAGCCGTTACAAGGACACTCGGGTATTAAGCGCATGGAAGATGGCACTTATTGGGTGTTAACGGACAATGGTTTTGGTAACAAAATGAATTCACCGGATTCTATGTTGTATTTAACCCAATATGATATTGATTTTAAAAGTGGAAAAGTAAACCCGCTGAAAACTGTCTTTTTCCATGATCCGGATAAAATCATTCCATTTCATATTATTAATGAAAGCAGCCAGCAGCGCTATTTGACGGGCAGTGATTTTGATCCTGAAAGTTTCCAATTTGCGAATGGTGCTTTGTGGGTTGGGGATGAGTTTGGACCATACCTGATTAAAATGGATCTAGAAGGCAAGGTTTTAGCGCTTTTTGAAACACAAGTTGAAGGCAAAAAAGTGGTTTCACCGGACCATTACACGTTAACAACGCCGGGTAAACCGACAGAGAAAGTCACGTTCCAAGTTAATCGTTCAAAAGGTTTTGAGGGGATGGCATCATCACCAGATGGCACTAAATTGTACCCCATGTTGGAAGGGGCTTTGTGGCAAGAAGCTAAGCAAGATTATGAAAACGTGAATGGCAAAAAAGCGGCGCGTATTCTGGAATTTGACGTGAGACAGCAAGACTGGACGGGGCGCAGTTGGTTATATGTTTTTGAAGATAACCAAAATGCTATCGGTGATTTTAATCTGATTGATGATACTCATGGCTTGATCATCGAGCGTGATAATGGTGAAGGCACTGCAGATAAAGGATGCCCAGAAAACGCAACAAATAAAGAAAATTGCTTTAGCAATTTAGCGAAATTTAAACGCGTTTATCGCATTGAGTTTTCAGATAAAAATGTCGGTGGCGCAGTCGATAAGCAAGCTTATATTGATTTGATGAACATCCAAGATTCTAATCAATTAGCCAAGAAACCATTGAATAATGGCGTGTTTACTTTCCCATTCTTTACGATTGAAAACGTGGATATTGTTGATGGCGAACACATTATTGTCGGGAATGACAATAACTATCCATTCTCTTCTAGCCGTGAGCCTAATCAAGCAGATGACAATGAATTTATCCTGCTGAAAGTACCTGAATTATTAAAGTAATTTGTAGTCGGTCATGCCAGTAAGAAGTTGAATATGTACATGGATCCTTGTTTTTCCCTTGGTTCAATAATTTGCTCGGGTTGCCCCGAGCTTTTTTCTTTTTAGAGATTAATCTTTTTGCACCGCTAAAGCAGGTGGCTTCATCATTAAAGTGAAAAATAGAATCACAATGACAGGGGCTGCAATGGTTAAGAAGGCGGGGGTAAAACTGCCGGTAATATCTTTAATAGCGCCGGCAATAAACGGTGCTAAACAAGCGATAGTCGAGATTAAATTGACGACAGAGAATAACTCTAAGTAAGGACCGCGACCAAAATAATTGGAGAGTAATACGCTGGAGGCTAAGAAGGTCATTCCATAGCCAACACCAACGCAAATCACGAATAAAATCAGCCAGAACCATGACGTGGAAATACTCAGTGCGATAACGCCCAGTACCATGATAATCAAACTACCAATCAGTAAGCGTTTAGGTTCTAACCATTCCCCAGCGGCACCACCGAGAAAGCGAGAAAAAGCGTTCACAAATGCCATGGTACTAAGCAGTGAAACGGCGACCGTCATGCCAAATCCACGTTCTTCAATATGCGCGACCGCAAAACTGTTTACCGTAATTCCGCACCATAGAAAAGAAGTATACGTTGCGGCGATTAAATAGAATTGCCAAGTGCGTAGGGCACGGCGCACGGTCCAAACTTCTGCTGTACGGTAAATCGGTTTACTTGAGCTACTAACTTGTTTTTGCATCACGTTTTTGGCGTGTTCTTGCTCTTTTTTGCCTTCTCTGAGCGCTAAGATAGTGATGAGTGTGACAATACTAAGATAAACGGCACAGAGTACCCAATGCATACGCCAAGAGCCTAATTGGTTCGAGGCATAAAAATAGATCCACGGACCGGCTACGCCACCTAGCCCGCCAATCGTGAAGTACAAGCCGAATGCGAGAGACTGTTTTTCAAACAGGCGAGAGAGAACATAGGTTCCAGGAACAGTGGCGAGTAACGTAAATCCGATACCAATCAACGCTGTCCCTAAGAAATAGGTGCTGATGGTTTCCGTTGAATAGAGATTGTAAAAGCCAGAGCAGAAAACAAGCATGCCGAGCAGCAATGTGAGTCGAACGCCCACTTTACGGATCAATAATGAAGGGAGAAAACTTGCCAAGCCACAGGTTAAACCGAGTAAAGTAAAGCCGAAGCCTGCCTCAGTCCAGCTCCATTTTAATTCGCCGATCATACTTGGTAACACGACACCTAATGAGGTAAATGTCGTCGCGGTCGCGAGGAAGTAAACTAGCCCGAGGAGAACGAGAATTGACCATTGGTATAACGGACTAAATGGTGAGGCATGTGTTTCTGGCATATGGGCTCCAGTGGTGCCCTAACAAGCGAATCATAATGGGATCATCATGATGCAAAAAGGATAGGGCGAAAATAGCAAATGCCCGAAATATCACTTTCGGGCACGAATAGCGCTATTTTCCCTATTTTTGGCGAGAGTACCAGCCTAATTTTGTTTTTGCCCACTCAATGCCACTTTTATACTCATTTGGCAGCATTGGGATCAAATTATCGAGGGTATTTTCGAGCTGATGGACATCGCTATGAGTCAGATTTAAGTGACCCACTTTACGAGCTGGACGCACTTCTTTCTCATACCAATGTAAATGGACTAAAGGCAGATTTAACCATTCTTGGTTAACATCAGTGCCAATTAAATTGACCATAACAGCAGGGCTGAAAACTTCTGGCGTCGGCATGGGAAGATTCAGAATCGCGCGTAAATGGAGCTCGAATTGGCTGATTGAGGCCCCATTTTGAGTCCAGTGCCCACTATTATGAACACGAGGGGCAATTTCATTGATCAGCAGCTTATCGCCAACCACAAAACACTCCATAGCCATTACACCGACATAGCCGAGCTCATCCATGACGGAGCTGAGCATCGCTTGTGCTTGTTGTTGCTGGACAGGATTCGCATTTGGGAACGCAACGCTGGTGCGTAAAATCCCTTCTTGGTGAAGATTATGGGTGATTGGGTAGAATACGGATTCGCCGGATTGACTACGAGCACCAATCACGGAGACTTCAGCATCAAATGGGATCCCTTGCTCGACGATACATTCCCCATAAATTTCTGCGGGAAGATTTAACTCATCACCAGGGCGAACACGCCATTGGCCACGACCGTCGTAGCCACCCGTTCTGCGTTTTACGATCAAAAAATCACCCAGAGTGGCAAATAATTCTGTCCATTGGTCTGGAGATTCTAATAGCGCCCAAGGTGCCGTCGATAAATTTAATGTATCGAATAGGCTTTTTTGTGGGAATCGGTCCGCTAAACGAGGAAAAATATCTCGGTTAATAAACGCATTATGGCGAGCTAGCTCCTTAGTTAAAGGTGTTTCAGGCCAACGTTCAATTTCAGCGGTGATCACGCTTTGTTGGTAAGGAACGGCTTCAGGTTCCGCATCTAGTCCTACAGGGAAAACTGAAATTCCCAGCGGTTCCCCTGCTTGGCGCAGCATTCTGCCTAATTGACCATTACCAAGGACACAAACCGGTTTCATTACGCTTCCCTCGGATCTGGGTTATTTAATACGTCGTTGGTTTGTGCTTCTCGCCATGCGGATAAGCGATTGAAGAGCGCACACTCATGAGTGGCTAAAATTTGTGCAGCTAGCAGTGCGGCGTTAGCGGCACCGGCTTTACCAATAGCAAGGGTGCCAACAGGAATACCTTTTGGCATCTGCACAATAGAATACAGGCTATCAACACCACTTAATGCGGCACTTTGTACCGGCACGCCAAGGACAGGAACCAGTGTTTTTGCAGCTAACATGCCAGGTAAATGGGCCGCACCGCCAGCCCCTGCGATAATGACATCAAAACCGTTTGCTTTGGCATTTTCAGCAAAGGAGAACAGTTTATCTGGCGTGCGGTGTGCAGAAACGATTTCAACATGGAAAGGCAGTTGCAGCTCTGTCAGTACATCAGCAGCATGTTGCATCGTTGTCCAATCACTTTTAGAACCCATAACAATGGCGATTTTTGCCGCAGATTGAGCAGGAACTTGGGCAGTCATGTGGTGTGATCCCTGTATTGAAAAATGTCACCCTAAGGGTGGAAATGTGAATTGCCCCGATCATATCACGGTAATCGATCAAGGAAAACGTTTGCGTGACTATAAAATAAGCAAACGATTAGGCTCAAGTGCAAGAATTCACCCGCGCATCTTTAACAAGGAACGAAAACTAAAAAGGAAAGAAAATAAGCTCAATACCGTTTTCATTAATTACAAAAGCGGAACCTTCGCTGTGCCATGCACCTAATACCCCCCTAAAATGGAGATGACCCTCTAGGTTGATTTCATGAATCGCAGGGCGATGAGTGTGACCGTGGATTATCCATTGCGCTTGATGGCGGTTTAATGCATCAATGACGGCGAGGGAATTCACATCCATAATCGCTTCGGATTTCATGCTACTGGCATATTGGCTATTACGGCGCATTTTTTGTGCGATACGGCGACGAATACATAAAGGTAAAGTGAGAAAAAGGCGTTGGATCCAAGGGGTATGAACTTTTTTACGGTAATTTTGATAAGCCGCATCATCGGTGCATAGTGTATCACCATGCATAATCAAAATACGTTGACCATAAAGTTCAAGCAGTGTTTCTTGGGGGAGGATGGTCATGCCGCACTGTTTAGCATAACGTTGACCCACTAAGAAATCGCGATTTCCGTGAATGAAATAGCAAGGAATACCACGTTCACTTAGCTGTCTTAGTGCTTGAGCTACTTGTTGGTGTAAGGGCGTTTCATCATCATCACCAATCCAATAATTAAAGAAATCGCCTAGAATATACAGGCTGTCGGCATGGATGGCTTGCTGTTCGATAAAATGCAGAAAACCGGCGGTGATCGCCGGTTCATCTTCACTTAAATGCAAATCTGCAATGATATAAGTGGACATAAATTCAGGGATTACTCGCTGACAGTCACTTTTTCAATCACAACGTCTTCGCGAGGTACGTCTTGGTGGAAACCACTGCGACCTGTTGAAACGCCTTTGATTTTGTCAACAACGTCCATACCTTCAACGACTTCAGCAAATACGCAGTAACCCCAACCATCTGGGCGCTCTGAACGGAAGTTTAAGAAGTCATTGTCAGCAACGTTGATGAAGAATTGTGCTGTTGCTGAGTGTGGATCGTTAGTACGAGCCATTGCTAATGTACCGCGGCTGTTTTTCAGTCCGTTATTAGCTTCGTTTTTGATAGGCGCTTTAGTGTCTTTTTGGTTCATGCCAGGCTCAAAACCACCACCTTGGATCATGAAGCCGTTAATAACACGGTGGAAAATGGTATTATTGTAGAAACCTTCGCGGCAGTAAGTTAGAAAGTTTTCAACAGTTACTGGTGCTTTGTCTGCGAAAGTTTTGATAACGATGTCACCGTGATTGGTATGAAATGTAACCATAATAGCTATCCTGAATAATTGTTTTTTGTGCGCTAACTTGCGAAAGCGTTAAGATCAGCAAGTTTATATCACAGATAAAACCTGACTTGAAGCAACAGTGTATTTGCAAAATAGGTTAATCCATAACAGTGACCTATAAATAAGGCGATAAAGTCAAGTGTTAACCTTGCTTTCTTCGGGTGATCGCGATTCAATACCGTGCTATTTTCGTAGGTTGAATCTGGATATTTTATCCTCAACATCGCGATAATCTGATGTATGATAGATATACACGTACTAATAAAATGGAAATAAAAAGATGCTACAGATTTTCAATACACTGAGTCGTCAAAAAGAAGAATTTAAACCCATCCATGCTGGAAAGATTGGGATGTACGTGTGTGGCATCACCATTTACGATTTGTGTCATATTGGTCACGGTCGTACCTTTGTGGCTTTCGATGCCATTAGCCGCTATTTACGCTATTTAGGCTATGACCTGAATTATGTGCGCAACGTGACGGATATTGATGACAAAATCATTAAACGTGCCGCTGAAAATAATGAAAGCGTGGAAGAGTTAACGACGCGCATGTTAGCGGAAATGCATAAAGATTTTGATGCATTAAATATCCTACGTCCAGACAGCGAACCGCGTGCCACTCGCCATATTCATGAAATCATTGAGCTAACTGAAAGCTTGATTGAGCGCGGTCATGCTTATGTTGCAGATAATGGCGATGTAATGTTTGAGGTCAAAACTGATCCAAATTACGGCTTATTATCTCGCCAAGATTTAGACCAGCTTCAAGCGGGCGCCCGTGTTGAAGTGGCGGATGTGAAACGTAATCCAATGGATTTCGTTTTATGGAAAATGTCAAAAGAAGGCGAGCCAAGCTGGGAGTCTCCTTGGGGCTTAGGTCGCCCTGGCTGGCATATTGAATGTTCGGCCATGAACAGCAAAACGCTGGGTAACCATTTTGATATTCACGGTGGCGGTTCCGATTTAATGTTCCCACACCATGAAAATGAAATTGCTCAGTCTACCTGCGCTCACGATGGTCCGTATGTGAACTATTGGATGCACTCCGGCATGGTCATGGTTGATAGAGAGAAAATGTCT
This sequence comes from Providencia sp. PROV033, assembly GCF_028484855.1. Taxonomy (NCBI): domain Bacteria; kingdom Pseudomonadati; phylum Pseudomonadota; class Gammaproteobacteria; order Enterobacterales; family Morganellaceae; genus Providencia; species Providencia sp. PROV033. The sequence goes on from NZ_JAMPSW010000031.1 coordinate 33,862, forward strand.
AAATCTCTCAATAATTTCTTTACTATCCGTGATGTATTGGAATATTACGATGCGGAAACCGTACGTTATTTCTTACTTTCTGGTCATTATCGTAGCCAGCTGAACTATACCGAAGAGAACTTAAAGCAAGCTCGCACGGCATTAGAGCGTCTGTATACCGCATTGCGCGGTACAGATAAATCAGCGACACCTGCTGGTGGTGAAATATACAAAAGTCGTTTCTGCGAAGCGATGAATGATGATTTCAATACACCTGAAGCCTATTCAGCTCTGTTTGATATGGCGCGTGAATTGAACCGCCTGAAAACAGAAAATATGGACGCCGCAAACGGTATGGCAGCGCAATTACGTGAGCTGGCGAAAGTGTTGGGGCTGTTAGAACAAGACCCAGAAACTTTCTTACAAGGTGGGGCACAAAGCGAAGACGATGCCGAAGTGGCAAAAATCGAAGCACTGATTAAACAGCGTAACGACGCGCGTCAAAGCAAAGATTGGGCGCTGGCGGATCAGGCACGTGATGCGCTGACGGCGATGGGGATTGTGTTGGAAGATTCATCAGCTGGCACTACGTGGCGTCGCAAGTAATATTCGTCATATTTCGCGTTGTGGCGTTGTTGGC